>DAOUSV010000125.1 GCA_030627065.1 Piscirickettsiaceae bacterium
CATACGAGCTGGATAATTCCACCCAGATTTTTTTGCAGCAACGGCAATCACCACGCTTGGGCAAATTCCTACGATAGTTTTCCCTTTTTTATGAAGTACATCCAGCTCCGTTAGTTTTTGCTCTATATTAACTACTTCCTGGCTTAAGCAAAATTCAGGCCGATAGAGTAAAGCGACATCATTTGCACGCTGGTATATAGGCTTGTCAGCAAATAACTCTTTTAGGTAAGAATGAGTCTTTTCACCCCGAGTAAAAACCTGCTGACAGCGACCAAGAAAATATCGTGCTGCGACTCGATTTGTTAGCGACTTAAACGATCCCATTGCTTGAGAAAATTTTATCACTGGGACGCCTAATAACATGGCAGGTAATAGGGTCGCAATATTAAAAAGAATAAATTTTGTACGCCCTTCTACAAAGGATACGCCAGCCAAGCAGACGAGAGCTTTTGACCGAGCAAGCGCGAGTACAGATTCAGGAAGTAGTTTCTGTAAAGCGGTCAAATGAAAAAAACCGAACAACCTGAATAATAAAGCACAAGGAATCAATACTGAGACAAGGTATAGAGGTGCTGCAGAATGCAATGATATTTGTTTGTCACTTATTAGCTGGCCATCCCGTTTAGGATAGTAAGTGTATATATTTACCGCGAACTCTTGATCATAACATTCCCTCAATTTACCAATGGTAGTACTGAGCATCGCTTCAGCGCCTCGGTTACCATAGAATGTTCCAGCAATAATTGAAACTTGTTTCATTTAAGTGACTCCAACGCTTTTTTAATATATAAGTAGAATTTTAAGAACGGCCTAGGAGTAGCAAAAATTAATGACTGACCCCATGGCTTTTCACTTAAACGCAGATTAGCTAGTGTGATCAATGCATTTAAATATGAATGCCAGGATACTGGCTGTGCAACGGTATCTTTTATTTTGAAGCCTAACATTTTCCCCGCCTTATGCCGGGCACTGTCATTGTAATGGGATGGGGCAATTCGCGACTGACCATCCATAATGCTTCTAATATCCATTTCAGAAGAATGTACAGCACTAGCCGTAACCGCACCCTCCCATGCTTTCTGTCCACGAATACTGCGTACAATAACGCCAGTGTGCTTAATAGGGTTATTTTTAAGGCCAAACAACCAGACATCACCCACGCTAATATCCGCGTTATAGCCATAGTGATCATGGCAAACCATACACTTGCGCTCACTAAAGAAAAATAGATTTTGGTAGTCGTTAAAAAACTTTGTCGGCTTGCTAAGTACGGAACCATCCTCGAACTCAGCTTCGAGTTGACCACGCCAGTGGCCAACTCTAAAGCGATAATCAACCAGTTTCTTTTTAGCTTCTCGTTCAAGACGCGAAGTAATCTCATCTATCAATGTTGTTCGAGAGTTATGGCCACAAACCAATGCGATACTAAGTACTATCTTACTGGACAGCTCAGGCTCTTTCTCACTGCGCCTTTTTAGGGCTGATATGTCACAAGGTAGGCCGACAACAGACACACTTCCGTTAAAAGCTCGAATTAATGGCAAAACCTCATGAAGAAACTTTGTCTCAACATACTTGCTTCCTCTCGCAGCTAAAATCATTTCTTTCGTTGTTGCAATAGAGAAATAGGCTCGTACCTTACCTTCTTTAACTTGCGTATTACAGACTACAGCGCCATCAAACAAGCCCGATTCTAATCCGTGAATCAATATCGCACTAGTCGTGCCCCCTGAAGCCGACCTTTCGCGAATGCTCTCATCCACCGCATAAGTTAAATACGAATTTCGATAATCGCCGACATAACGCAGCACTTCAGCATCAGTCCATGTTTTTTTAAATACTCGATCGACAAGCTTTCCAAGCATTAGTGATTCCTAGTGTTCGATTCACCATAGCAAGTATTAAATTGAATCTCTTCGAGTAATTTACGGTTAGACGCCATCAAGTCTGCTAAAAATGCAATCAGAACCGTTTGGAAACCTAAGCCAATTAAAACCCCAGACAATACAACTGACTGCAGATGTCCACTCCCATCACCAGAAAAGTAAAAATAAAGAAACCGACCACCTAAAATCAGACCGAGCACTGATAAGGTAGATGCAATCGTCATAAAAAACCGAAAAGGCTTGTAGACAACAAAAATCCGGATAATGGTGATAACTGATTTTTTAATATAATTGGGAATACTGGAGAGAAGTCGTGAGGGCCGCAAGTCTTCATTAGTTCGAATAGGTACCGATGTGATGGGTATGTTTTTTTGGCCCGCCTGAATAATGGTTTCTAATGTATAAGTGTAGTTATTATAAACATTTAACTGCTTAGCACACTCTCTACTCATTGCACGAAAGCCACTAGGTGCGTCAGGTATATCAGTATCACTCGCTTTTCTAACAACCCATGATCCTAATTTTTGGAGTACTTTTTTTACAGGTGAAAAATGCGAAGTTTGGCTGATAGGTCTTTCACCAATGACATATTCAGCTGTATGATCAAGTATTGGCTTCACAAGCTTTGGGATATCCTGTGCTTCATATTGATTATCAGCATCGGTATTAACGATAACATCAGCCCCTTGGTTTAAACACTCTTTAATGCCTGCCATAAATCCTTTGGCTAAACCTTGATTGCGTTTGAAGTTAACAATATGGTCTACTCCACATTCTTTAGCCACAGCCACGGTTTCATCCGTACTACCATCATTGATGATCAGCCATTCTACAGCATCAAAACCTGCGACCTCTCGCGGTAATGCACCCAATGCAATGGCCAAGGTTCCGGCTTCGTTATAACAAGGGATTTGTATTATCAATTTCATTTCTTATTTCTCGTCAATTTCTAATTTCACACTTCTTAATGCAATGCTAAGGCTCTTATTAGCACAAGATACTCCTAAAGTCATATGCTAGAAGCAGGCAAATAATTAGCTTTCTTCTCATGCCTCTTCCATATCCAGACTACAAGTACGAATAAGAGAAAACCTAGAAGAGTAATACCTTTCCCCACATTAAACCAGTCAGGTTGATATCTATACTCAATTTTAGCTGGCCCCGATACATAAACTGAAGGCAGCACGCCCAAATATTTTTCAATTTCAACTTCTTGATTATCAATAGTCGCTGTCCAGCCCGGGTAATACCTCATAGGTAAGACGATATACCCTGGCGCGGCCCCTTGAAAATCAATATTAATACTTACAGATGACTCAATTTTAGTCACTACATTGGAATCACTCCACGGCGCATCAGCACTAAAATCACTAATATAATACGCTCCAACGGGCACATTTTTATTTTTTAATACCCGAATATTTGGCTCTAAATCATGGACTTCCCACAAAGCCTTATTAATATCATTATTTTCTTTGTGTATTCTATAAACCCATGAGCCCTGCACAGCATCCCCCTTAATCATTATTAAATCACCTGAATTATCAGGTTTTTTCACGTACCAAGCAGTTACCGGCCAAGTAACATCACTTTCCTTTAACTTAATGACAGCTTCATATTGCCCCGGTTTTAAAAAAATGCTTTCAGAAAATTCAAAGATAGCATACTTATTATCTCTCACTTTAGACGCCGCTATAACACTCTCCGCAAGAACATTAGCACCGCTAATTATTTGTAATTCAACATCAGCAGGAGCCGCCTCCCTACTATAAGTTGCCAATAAAATTTCCACCGTTGAAAAAGAGATAGCTTTTTCAATATTCAATATTTGTGAAAGCGTATTATCAGGTAAAGGAGGCGCAGCTATCATTCTTGCCCTTTCCTTTTGCTCTCTAACCACAGGAGGTTCAAGGCTTTTTTTATTGACTACAATATAAGCAACTCCAAGTTTATCCAAAAGCTTAGACTCCTGATTAATCGCACTTCCAGGAAACTTGGCTGAAGTAGGTGATACAAATGGTTTTTTAACTATTTGTCTCAGCAACGTCTTTTCCTGGTCAGTTTTAAAAGCATGCGCAAACCACTCTGCTATACCATACGAAGCTAATGTACCACCCATTAAGTACGACTTATCCGCAATGACACTCTGCAAGCCACTTGCATTATCAGCCATATATTTTAATGAAGGAGGTACGGGTAAAAACTGATCTTTACTAGTTATCGAATTAAAGGCTCTAAAGAGTTTAACTTGGTCTAAGATTTGTACCGTAACTAAAATGCATAGAACCCCATATGCAATCAGTCGAAAGCTATTAGACTTAAGCCTTGAAGCTTGAGTAACAAAATACCCGAATGACACGGATGCAAGTACAACCATAGATAGTCCAACAATAACAGAAACTCTATTCCAAGGGCTTGAACCTACTGCTGGTACCATTCGGATTAATTCATGCGAGAAAAGACCAAATGAAATACCGACTGATAAAATAAGAAGTAATACCGCATATAAAGCAATAAGCCGCTCCTTCCCACACCCTAATTGTCGACTGACAAATAAGACTATTGTCAACACAGTAAAAACTGTGGCCACCAGCCCACTATAAAGCGTCCTTTCAACACTCGGTAATCCATATAAATAGGGGTCAAAAAATAGCTGCCAATCCTTCGTCCATTTTAACCACGTCCCCCCCGTTCGATACCCTAGATTCATTTGAGATAACATCTCTTTCAAGCCTAATAGCGGGATAGAGACAAGCATGAAAGCAATGGTTATACAGGTAAAGACTAAAAGTAACGAGATTAAAGATTTTCTCAAGGGGTACTTTAGCAAGGCGAGCAGTAAGAGTACCGATAAAATCCCGGCACTATAGAGCCCATAGGCTGCAACGGCAGGAAACCCTCCCAAAACCAACATAACTGTCGTTAACACAATCACCGACAGCCACCGTGCCTTAAGGTAAAAAAACCAACCCGTCACACCCCATAAGAGCCATGGAATCCATATTGACGTGCTAACTTGCGCCCAATAAAACCAGGCACTATGAAAGCCTATAAGCATAAATAAGCTCCCGCCAAACAGAGCTGCGCTTCGATTTAAATAGAGCCGCAAAAAAAGAAAAGCTCCAACGCCTGCTATTATCATTTTAATCAAGCTTGAAAAATAAAAACCCAGCCAATTATCTTCAAACAAAACAAACATTAAAAATGAGGGCGTATAGATACCGTTAGATAAAA
>DAOUSV010000101.1 GCA_030627065.1 Piscirickettsiaceae bacterium
ATTATAGTCTAGGACTTAGGCTATAACCACCTTTAAGAGAAAAGGTGGGGTGAATGATGGGGCTCGAACCCACGACAACCGGAATCACAATCCGGGACTCTACCAACTGAGCTACACTCACCACTAATGAACAGACTAAGATTGAAACGCGATGTTTCGGTGTTTGTTCAGAAAGAGGATAATTCTACGTTCTTTATTTTTTTGGTCAAGTGAAATCTTATTTATTTAGGAAATTTCTAAATCTATCTTCTTATCTTCTAGATCAACTCGGACAATTTTAACGGATACAGTGCCACCTAGTTGGTATGTTTTTCGGGTGCGTTCACCGGTGAGTCTGTGGCTTGTTGCATCAAATTGGTAATAATCATTCTTCAGTGCGCTGATATGAACGAGTCCTTCAATATAAATATCACTAAGTTCAACAAATAAGCCAAAGCTAGTAACGCCGCTAATAGTGCCTTTATGAACTTCACCAACGCGTTCCTGCATATATTCACATTTGAGCCAGTCACTGACGTCTCGTGTTGCTTCATCAGCGCGACGGCTGGTCATTGAACAATGTTCGCCTAAGCGAGTCATGCTTTCGTGAGAGTAATGCCATTTAGCGACTTTTTGTTTGGTGATGAGGTGTCGAATAGCACGATGGACTAATAAGTCTGGGTAGCGACGAATAGGCGATGTGAAATGCGCATAGGCTTCAAGTGCTAAACCAAAATGGCCTACATTATCTGGGTGGTAAACGGCTTGTTTCATGCTTCGCAGTAAGACTGTTTGTAACAAGTGCCCATCTGGTCGGCTACTTGCTGTTCTTAGTAATGATGCGTAATGATGCGGTTGCGGCTCATCGCCCCCGCCGAGAGATAAGCCAAGTTCACTTAAAAACTCGCGTAGATTGGTGAGTTTTTCACCAGAAGGTGTTTCATGAATGCGGAATAATGCGGCTAACTCATTTTTCAATAAGAATTGAGCTGCACTTACATTTGCTGCAACCATGAATTCTTCAATTAAACGATGCGCTTCATTGCGTTCACGGGGTTCAATTGATTTTATTTTGCGATTTTCATCAAAGATAAATTGTGTTTCAGTTAATTCAAATTCAATTGTGCCGCGCTCTTTACGAGCTTTTAGCATCGCTTGATATAAATCGTACATGGTTTCTAAATGCGGCAAAATAGCATGATGTTGCGTGCGTAATTCCTCATCCTTATCAACTAGCATGCTGGCAACATCGGTATAGGTTAGGCGTGATTTAGAATTCATTACTGCTTGATGAAATTGGTGTGATTCAATTTTACCGTCAGTATTAATAACCATTTCACAGACCATGCACAGACGATCTACATTGGGATTAAGTGAACAGAGGCCGTTTGATAGGGCTTCTGGCAACATCGGAATAACTTGGCTTGGGAAATAGACAGAGGTGCCGCGATCTTGAGCATCTTTATCTAAGGCGCTATTTGGCTCGACATAATAAGACACATCGGCAATAGCCACCCATAAGCGCCAAGAACCTGATTTTAATGGTTCGGCATAGACTGCATCATCAAAATCACGAGCATCTTCACCATCAATAGTTACGAGGGGTAATGAACGCAGATCTAGTCTGTTTTTAATTGCTGCTTCTGGTATTTCGCTACCATATGATTCGGCTTGCTTTAGAGCATCAACAGACCAAGTATGTGGTAATTCAAAATCACGTAAAGCAATATCAATTTCCATTCCTGGCGCTAAATGATCACCGAGGATAGTAACTACTTTTCCAAGTGGTGAGCGATGTTTATGTGGGTGTTCGGTTATTTCTATTTCAACGATCTGCCCATCTTTAGCATCCATCAAAGCTTCGGGTGGGATCAGAATATCTTGGCTGATGCGACGGTTATTGGGAATAAGGTAATAATAGCCAGAATCAGCAAATAATCTACCAACAACACGATCATTGCCGCGTTGAATAACTTCTACAATTGCACCTTCTTTACGACCACGACGATCAACACCAGTCACACTAGCAATTGCGCGATCACCATGCAATACAACCCGCATTTGGCGTTCGCTTAAAAAGAGATCGTCCCCTGCTTCATCAGGAATAAGAAAACCAAATCCATCCGCATGGCCCATTACTCTGCCTGTGACTAAGTTCATTTTAGAGACAACGCCATAGGCATTTTTACGGTTGCGTAATAACTGTCCATCTCGTTCCATTGCACGTAGTCGACGGCGTAATGCTTCTATTTGTTGCTCACCTTTTAATGCAAGCAATTTAGTAATATTACGGCGAGTTAATGGCCGGTTGTTTTGATTCAATAGATCAAGGATAAATTCACGACTTGGAATAGGGTTGTCGTATTTTTCAGCTTCACGATTTGTATGTTTATCTTGCAGTGTTTTTTTTGACATTTTTAATGTTCCAATCAGTAGAATATGCTTTATAAATGAGAGGAGTACTTTTACTCTTATCATTCGTAGCATCATTATAGTTTTAGTAGTATTCTAACCTATCTTATTGTTGTGATGTGCAAGCTAAAAAAGAGCGTAGTTAAAAACGGCTTAAATTTTGCTGTATTTTGCATTATGTAATTAGATGGGGTTTATTGCTGTTATTTAAACTCGAAACCAGGAAAACCTTGCCGATGAAACGGCAATGATTACTAGCATGAGTGGATAAAATAGCCTTAAAAAGAAATATTTCGATACCATCTTAAATTAATTGGGAAAATAAGACCATTATGGCAACACTGATAGATTCTATTGATGAACGGACTAAGCTGGCCGGAACAAATCACCTTGAAGTTTTACTGTTTAATTTAGGAACAGATAGCAAAACGGGACGTGATGAAGTGTTTGGTATCAATGTATTTAAGGTTAGAGAAGTACTAAATGTTCCCGAAATTACCAGTGCACCTGATATGCCAGAGGGTATTGAAGGATTTGTCAGCTTGCGTGGGGAAATGGTCCCCATTATTAATTTACAAAAATTTTGTAATATAAAGAGTGAAGATAAGCCAGATATTTTGATGGTGACTGAATACAATACCCAGATTCAAGGTTTTTTAGTGAAATCTGTTGATACTATTCAGCGTTTAAACTGGGAGCAAGTAAAAGAGCCGCCACCATTAATATCTAAGCGCTTAGGTGGGTTGGTGACGGCGGTTTCAAAACTGCCCGATGAACGCTTAATTATGATTATGGATGTTGAAAAAGTATTAGCGGATACGAATGACCTTCTTGATGATGAAACAATGTTTCATGATATCGCGAAGTTAGACACTGTTACCCGCCATACGATTCTATTTGCAGATGATTCAGTGATAGCTCGAAAGCAAATTATGAGAGCACTTGAACATCTAGGTGTGGATTATCACATGGCGATTAATGGTGCTGAAGCATGGAAAATGCTGAGGAAAATGGCACAAAAATGTGAAGAACGTGGTGATAATATTACCAGTGAAATTCAACTTGTCTTAACCGATGTCGAAATGCCGGAAATGGATGGGTATGTATTAACTCAGAAAATAAAATCAGATCCTAGAATGAAGCACTTGCCTGTTATTATGCATTCATCATTATCAACTGAGGCGAATCAGATTATGGGTAAAAACGTTGGTGCAGATGCGTATGTTCCTAAATTCCAGCCAAAAGAATTAGCGGCTACCTTGGAAGAGTTTTTTAACGATAAAAAGTAGGGACATTGATGTGACAATACGCCTATATAGTGTAGTTGATACAGTTATTATGGAATGTGATAAGGCGCTTAAGACTATTTTTGGCAAACCTGAAACAACAGACCGACGAATCCCAGGTGCTAATTTAAGTAATAAAGAACTGACCAAAAAGGAACAGTTACTTTCAACGCGCTTAATGCGGGTTAATCATGCTGGTGAGGTTTCCGCTCAGGCTTTGTATCAAGGTCAAGCCTTAACAGCAAAATTGCCTGATGTTCGACAAGCAATGGAGCGAGCTGCAATAGAAGAAAATGATCATTTAATATGGTGTCAGCAGCGAGTTCAATATTTTGGTGGCCATACGAGTATCTTAAACCCTCTATGGTATGCCGGATCATTTGCAATAGGTGCTATTGCAGGAAAAGTTGGTGATAAATGGAGTTTGGGCTTTGTTGCTGAAACAGAAAAGCAGGTGGTGAAACATTTGGATGAACACTTAGCACAAATCAGTGCCGATGATCATATAAGTAAAGCTATTCTTGAACAAATGAAAATAGATGAATTACATCATGGAACTGTAGCATTAGAAGCCGGTGGTGCAGAACTGCCGTTGCCTGTGAAGGTGGTGATGGCTGCAATGTCAAAAGTAATGACCAAAGCAAGCTATTGGTTGTAAGCTTGCTTAAGGTAAGAGCTTGGACCTGATATGAAAGGTATTGGTGTTATCTTTATCAGGCGAGCAAGATAGAACCGTTGCTTTTGCGATAAAGGGTGTTAATTTTTGGTTGCTAGGGTTTAGCTCAAATTCAATTTCATCACCCGAAGCAAGAGCAAAATCACCGATCATATAAAGTCCTGTTGCACTAAAGTCTTGGCTAATACCAATATGTGCCACACCACTTTTACCGAGTACGGTGTAAGTCACTGGGGTTTCTATATTCATACGTAAATAATCACGCTTTTCTATGTGGAATCTATCAACCATCCCATTGCACTCCATATTCTAAAAAATTAGATTGCTGTTGTTTAGAAGTATATATGCAATTACAGACTAGGTATAATTTACTTCATAACAACTGCAGTTTTAAAGTTTATTGCCGATAACCTCTAGTGATTAGAATTTATTAGGTTGTAGATGGATGAAACTTAGATTAACGTTATTTGTATTGGTCTTATTCAATGTTTTGTATAGTTCAAACTCCATGGCAGTGATATTACCTCCAGTACCGACAGGTCCGATTTACTTTGAGCCACCGGTTGTGGCTGTAAGTAATGATATTAGGATACTTAGCTGTATTGAATTAGATAATAATATTCGACTATTGCATCCATATAGATATAGTTATAAGCCTAGCTTTTATCAAGATGATGCTAATAAGGTGGCCACAACTTTGGTCGTTATGGATTCGATTCCTATTATTTCATCAATCCCCATTGTTGGTGAGTTGTTAGGACTCTCTTTTTTAACGTATTCAGCCTTGGTAGAAGAAAAAGAACAGCGCAGGACGTTACTGGTTGAGCACGATATAGCGATGTTTCAGCAAGTAAAGGCCGAAAAACACTGTTTTGAATAAGGGCTGATACTTGTACTATTCTCTCAATGTACTGTACTATCAAAAGAGATAGATTACTCAAGAGGTACTGGTTATGAGCACAACAATAGATATAAAAGCAAAGTGGTATGAAGCTAATTTAAGTACGGCTAGGGAAAGTCGTAAGAAGTGGTATGAAGTCAGTAAAGAGCCCGTGAAAGAATCAGGTACACATTGGTATGAAGCCAATATGAAGCAACATCGTGATACTAAAAGTAAATGGTATGAGGCGAATTTAAAACAGGCTGTGACTAGCGTTAGAGCGACGCGTAAAAAATGGTATCAAGCTAATCAACAGAAAACGAATAACAGTGTTGCTTGGAATAACGTTAATATGCAGTCTGGCCCACATGCTGAGATTAAGAAGAAGTGGTATCAGGCTAATTTAGAACAAGCTCGAGCTAGTCAGGCTAAGTGGTATGAAGCTAATTTAGATAACACGGCAACTGAAAAGCATTGGTTTGAATTTAATGATGAGAAGCACAGTGAAACTAAGAAAAAATGGTATAAAGCCAACTTAGAGCAAGCTCGTAGTCATCAGAAGAATAAAAAATGGTATGACGCTAATATTTCCGTAAATCCACATATCGACATTAAAACAAAGTGGTATCAAGCTAATCTTACTCAAGCTAGAACGAAACGTATTAAGAAAAAATGGTTTGAAGCGAATACTGAGGCAACTCGTGAAGGGCATGCAAAGTGGTATGACGCTAATAAGAAACCTGCTGCCGTATTAACTGCAACGCCATGGTATGAAGCAAATATAGTGAAACATCTTGATACTAAGAAGAAATGGTATGAGGCTAATCTTGAAGCTGCTCGTGCAAGTCAAAAAAA
>DAOUSV010000165.1 GCA_030627065.1 Piscirickettsiaceae bacterium
CGCGCCCATTGTCCCGATTCATCGTATGCTTTGCCTTGCTCGTGCTGAATCCAGTAATCCATTAAGCCATTACCAGGACCGGTATCAAAGCCAATAACAGGATCGGAGGATGCTGGAAGTAGGGTGATATTACTGATGCCACCAATATTAACAATAACTCTATCTTCAGAATCAGAGTTAAATAAGGCATGATGAAATGCAGGAACAAGTGGTGCGCCTTGTCCGCCAGCGGCTATATCGCGTTGACGAAAATCAGCAATAGTTGTAATCCCCGTTATTTCTGCAATAACATTGGCATTACCAATTTGCATGCTGAATGGATATTGGCTTACAGGTGAGTGAAAAAGTGTTTGACCATGACTACCAATTGCTGTGATATCAGTTGTAGATAGGTTTTGCGAGGCTAAAACCTGATTGATAGAGTTGCCGATTAATTGACCTAGGGCAATATCAGCATTACCTAAGTTTTGGAAATTAGATGATTGTTCGGTAATAAAAGACTTAAGTGTTGAATGAAGAGCATCAGGAAATGGGATCGTTTCTGCCGCAATAAATTGGAAGCCAGCAGATTCTGAAAATTGAGTGATGGCAATATCAATACCATCAAGGCTTGTTCCAGACATAACACCAATATAATAACTCATGACAAAATACGATTAATTATTCAATGCCAAGGCTGTATTAGTCAAACTATCAAGTTGTGTAAGAAAAATCTGTGATTGCTGTTTAAAACTCGCTAGGTATTTTTTAGGCAATGGTTCTGCTTTGGGAAGGCTGACTGTTAACGGATTACGATGAGCACCATTTACACGAAATTCATAATGTAAATGAGGGCCTGTTGCTAAACCACTACTACCAATAAAACCGATAGTTTGACCTTGTTTAACGCGACTGCCACGCTTTAAGCCACGCTTATAACTTGACATATGTGCATATAAGGTTGTGTATTTACCGCCATGGGTTAATACAATAGTTCGTCCATAACCGCCTTTAGTGCCACGAAAGTCAATTTTACCATCGCCAGTTGCCAGAATAGGTGTACCACGTGCAGCTGCATAATCAACTCCACGATGAGGTCGACTTGTTTTAAGAACTGGATGTTTACGATTAGGGTTAAATTTAGAGCTTATGCGTGAAAAGTGAACAGGTGTTCGGCTAAAGGCTTTACGCATACTGTCACCTTCAGGCGAATAGTAGCTGCTCGAACCTGATTCATCTGTATAACGTACAGCTCGGAATGTTTTACCGTGATTAGTAAACTCGGCAGCTAAAATGGCACCATCGGCAATTTTATTACCATCTAGATATTCTTCAGTGTAAATCAGTTTGAAATGATCTTGCTTACGGAGATCAAGAGCAAAATCAATATCCCAGCCAAAGATATACGCCAACTCCATCACTAACTTATCTGATAGGCCGGCAGTGATACCCGCTCCAAATAATGAGTTTACGATAACACCAGAGGCATGCATTTGACGCAGTTCAACTTCACGAGTCAGTGTTGTTGCTTGAAAACCCTCGATTGTAGCTAAAATGGTTAATGTTTTAACCGGGCTCAACACTAATTGTAATTGTTGTAATGATAGAGAGTTTTGTTCTGTAGATAGACCAAAGCGTAATATTTGTCCTGGCTTTAGATTAAGCAGTGGCTTAATGTCATTACCTAACAGAGCAACATTATATACATCACGAGCACTCAATCCGACACGAGGGAATATACGAGAGAGATTGTCTCCGGACTTAATAGTGATTTCCTGCCAATTTAAGCTCGGTTCAACTTGCGTAATGTTATCCTGAGTAGGCTCAACAACATCAATAGATGCTATCTCTTCTTTTATAGGCGTATTTTGACTAAGACTAGAATCATCATTAGATAATGTAGCTGTTGATATAGTAGACACTGTATTAGATAAGCGCTGCATTTCTACAGGAAGATTAGGCAAGTCAATAGTAAGTGATTGAGTGCTATGTTCCGTCGGTGAACTTGTTGCTAAAACTATAGATGTAATAAAAACACCTATAATAGTGAGCAATGATAAAGCCATAATGTGGCGGCGCTTTGTAAATAGAGATGCTTTATTTGAAAAGATATTTGCTCGGCTAGATGAGTCTATTAATCTATTTCGTTTCATCGTTAGGCTCTATATGACAGTAGGTAATCTCGCATTTTCGCAGTATTTTCATTGTAATGGAAGCCTTTCTTGACCTATCTTGTGATAATATGCGCAACAAATTGAATTTAATTGGAGAAGAATATGGTTTCTGTACAAGAAGCGTTAGCTGAAATACGACGTGGTGCTGTCGAAATCCTAGTTGAAAGCGAATTAATCGAAAAGCTTGAAACGGGTAGACCTCTTCGTATCAAGGCCGGTTTTGATCCAACAGCCCCAGATCTTCATCTAGGCCACACTGTACTATTAAATAAGTTAAAGCAATTTCAAGACCTAGGTCATGAAATACTCTTCTTAATAGGTGACTTTACCGGAATGATTGGTGATCCAACGGGTAAAAATGTTACTCGCAAGCCATTAACGCCAGAACAAGTACAAGAAAATGCCATGTCATATCAAGAGCAGGTATTCAAAATTCTTGATCCAGCAAAGACAACTGTAGTCTTTAATTCGCACTGGATGAATAAAATGACTTCATCAGATATGATTCGTCTAGCATCTCATCACACCGTGGCTAGAATGCTAGAGCGTGATGACTTTGATAAGCGTTACAAAAACGGGCAGCCAATTGCAATTCATGAGTTTTTATATCCTTTAATACAAGGTTATGATTCAGTTGAGCTCGAAGCAGATGTTGAATTAGGCGGTACAGATCAAAAGTTCAACCTATTAATGGGACGTGAATTACAAAAAGCATACGGTAAAGCACAGCAATCAGTTTTAACTATGCCTATATTAGAAGGATTAGACGGCGTACAGAAAATGTCTAAATCACTAAACAACTATATAGGTATAAATGACAGTCCAAAAGATATCTTTGGCAAACTCATGTCTATTTCAGATGACTTAATGTGGCGTTATATTGATTTGTTAAGCTTTAGATGTTTAGAAGATATCCAGCAATGGCGTGATGAAGTCGCTGCCGGTGCTAACCCCGTTAACATCAAAAAGACCTTCGCCGAAGAAATTGTAGCTCGCTTCCATAGTGATGAAGAAGCCAAACAAGCGCGAGAAGGCTTTGCTAATCAATTCAAGAAAGGTCAAGTTCCAGATGATCTCGAAGAAATAATGCTCACAGTTGAAGAAGAAGGCATGCCAATTGCCAATGTATTAAAAGAATTAGGGCTAACATCCAGCACATCTGAAGCTTATAGAATGATTAAAGCGGGCGCAGTGAAAATTGATGGTGACAAGATTGATGATAAAAACCTAAGGATTACAGCGTCAGTACAGCTTATTATCCAAGTCGGAAAAAGAAAATTTGCTAAGCTTTCAACTGTTTAGAGTCAGGTTGGGATAATCGGGAAAATCTTCCTGTTGACGATTGGGAAATACCCTGTAGAATGCTCGTTTTTATTGAGTTGCCGGCAAATAAGCAGTCAACAAAATAAAAAGAAAATGATTGACAGCCTAGCGTAGGGCTGTATAATTCTCGCTTCTTTGTTGCAGGCAGTGTCTACAACAAACGCTCTTTAAAAAAATAATATCAAGTAATATGTGTGGGTACTTGCATTGGTTTGACTTTGTAAAAAGAAGAAACGATGTTGAGTATTTACACAAAACATGTAAATGTTTTAAGTAATAACGAAAGCATC
>DAOUSV010000049.1 GCA_030627065.1 Piscirickettsiaceae bacterium
CGGAGCCCTTTTCTTTAAGGATTTATCATGATAATTTCCGTAGATATTAGCTTATACCCACTTAGCCAAGATTATGTTGAGCCAATCCTAGCGTTTATCGCCAAGTTGGAAACAAATCCCAAACTGATCGTCAAACGAAATAGCCTGAGTACGCAAATCTTTGGTGAATATCGTGATGTGATGGATTGTTTAGATAGTGATATTGAGGCGGTGTTTGAACAACTGCCAGAGTCCGTTTTTGTATTAAAATTAGTCGGTATGGATCGGGCAGATATTGTTGATGTTTGATCCTGAATTATTACCCACAGTTATTAATGCATTAGCCGTGATGTCCGGCTGGGAAGTGCTTGCTTCATTGTTAGGCATTGCTTATGTCATTTTGGCGGCACGAGAATCACAATGGTGTTGGCCTTTAGCCTTTATTAGCACGTTGATTTACACCCTGCTGTTTTGGGATGGACAATTGCCAATGCAGGCCATTATGAATTTTTATTATATGGGTATGGCAATCTATGGTTATTTATTATGGCAACGACATGGCAATCAAGAAGACAAGCTGCCAATTACCAGTTGGCCAATATTAAAACAGTTACTCTTTTTTGCCGCAGGTTCATTATTAACCTTTACGTTAGCCCAATATCTTATTCACACTGAATTTTCTAGCAATCCTTATCTTGATGCAGGCGTGATGGTATTTTCGATTATGAATACCTTCCTAATGGTCAAAAAGGTATTACAAAGCTGGCTCTATTGGATTGTTATTGATGCCGCGGCCATCGTGCTTTATGCTCAAAATAGCTATTATGCGACTATCGTAATGTACAGTGTTTACCTAATCCTAGCCATTGTCGGAATGATTGCTTGGCAAAAGCTTTACCAACAACAAGCAGCTTAGAACCGTTTTGGGCTTTGCATCCAAACTTCAATATCTTGCTCACCCAATACATTCATCATAAACAATAGTAAACGATAGGCTGTTCTAACCTTTGATAAGTCTGGCAAGCTATGTGTTTGTTGATAATGAGCAATGAATAACGCTGCTTGTTGCCAATCTAAAATATATTCTAATAATACCAACTCTAACTCTCGCGGTGCATAAACAAAGGCATCTAAATCAACCAATGCAGATAACCTTCCCTCATCACATAAGAACTGATCCCAGCGAAGGTCTGGCATGATCGGTACAAAATAATCTACTGAGATTAATGCCGCCTGACTTAATGCCTCCGCCAATAATGGTGAAGGTATTGCTTGGTTTTCTGCTAGTGTGTTTAAAGTTGTCTGTAATTGTTGTGACCAATTTCGGGCAGGGAAATTAGCATCCAATAACGTACCCCAACTTGCTTGTTGCTGTTGATGAAGCGGACTAATATGTTGAGCAAGTTTTACCACCATATCATCATCAACAACATCCGTAGTCACCATTGTGCCTGCCACGACCTTGTTTAAGATAAATGCCGACTCATCCCCCTCGTATGAGCCAGCAGCAATATAATTAGGAATAACTAAGGGACTTAGTTCAGATAGTTGTTGATAAACTGGACAAAAGTCACCTAATTGCTGCGGCAAGTCAACATTAAACAATAATGTCATCGCCTGCCAAAATGAAGAAGTTTGCACATTATCAACATTGCAAACCTTCAACATCAGCTCACCTTCCACGGTGTCACATTGCCATAATTGGTGTGTGCTGTCTTCGAATAGGGCTGGTACGGGCGTTGCTTTTATTAATGTTGGCAGTTTCTTTTGTTGCTCAGCCGTTAGTTTAGGATATATCGCCATTTAACTAACTCATGCTCGTCATCCCCGCGAAAGCGGGAATCCAACGATAGGCGCCATTTTCACTGCCCATGGATTCCCGCCTTCGCGAGGACGACAAGTAAACCTCCCAAAGAAGTAACGGGGGTTTACAAAATGAATTATTCTGCATTTGAATGATTTCAGGCATTACTACCAAGGCAATACATCACCATTGGTATGCCAAAAAGTACCCGTACTATCAATCGTCAATTCATCCATTCTAGACAACAATCCTGACGCTGATTCATCAGTATCAATTAAACCATTATGGCCAGTCATATCTGTACGTACCCAACCTGGATGTAAAATTGCTACGGCTATACCTTGTAGCTTTAAGTCAATAGAGAGTGATTTTCCTGCTGCATTTACGGCTGATTTTGACATTCGATAACCATAACTACCACCTGAGTCATTATCATCAATTGATCCCATGCGGCTGGTAATAATACCGACTTTACTACCTTGGCTTAAATTGCCCAATAATGCTTGGGTAGTTAATAATGGACCAAGACTATTTACTTCAAAAAGACGTTTACAACTGGCAATCGTGTCTTCATTAAGCTCGTCCATCGCGATGCCATCTGCGATACCGGCATTATTAATTAGCCAATCAATATTTCGACCTGACAGTGTAGAAGATAACTTAGCTAAACTTTTAAAATCACTGACATCGACATTCTCAATCACTTCCACGTCTAAGTTATTCAATGCAGATGAACTCTGGCGGCAAGTGGCAATGACATTAAAACCACGTTGTTTTAATTGGGTACAAAGTTCTAATCCAATACCACGATTACTACCTGTTACTAATGCTGTTTGTGTCATTTCAATTTCCTCTTATGGCTTTCATTGAATCGAGTGAGGGTGATAATACTACACCAGCCTCAGTGACAATGGCATCAATCAGTTTAGCTGGCGTAACATCAAAAGCAGGGTTCAACGCAGCAATTCCTTCAGGCGCAATCTGCACTCCATTAATCATAGTGACTTCGTGTTCTGGACGTTGCTCTATCGGGATTTCAGCACCATCATGCAGTTGCCAGTCAATGGTTGATGTTGGTGCAACCACCATCATTTTTACACCATGATATTTGGCTAATATTGCCAACATATAAGTACCAACCTTATTCGCTATATCACCATTTGCAGTAATGCGATCTGCACCGACAATAACCCAGTCAATCTTACCCGTCGCCATTAATGCCGCCGCCGCGCCTTCGGCTTGTAAGGTAACCGGGATATTGTCTTGTTGTAATTCCCATGCAGTTAGCCTCGCACCTTGCAACCAAGGCCGTGTTTCATCAGCATAAACATGATCTATTTTTCCATCAGCATAACCTTGTCGAATAACCCCTAAAGCGGTACCAAAACCACCGGTTGCTAATGCGCCAGCATTACAATGAGTCAGCACAACACTATTGGCATCCAACAAAGATGCACCGAGCTTACCCATCGTATGATTAGCCGCAATATCTTGCTGATGAATATCTTGCGCTTCTTTTAATAAGATTGATTCTGGCGATTCATTATCTGGTAAACCTTGATAAAGCGCTGTCATCCGATATATTGCCCAATGCAAATTAACTGCTGTGGGTCGTGATCCGGCCAAGTGAGCCAGAGGTGCTGTCATTGCCTGCTTCCAATTAACAGCGGCGATATTCCAAGCATGTCGTGCTGCTAAAACAACACCATATGCGGCGGTAATTCCTATTGCTGGCGCACCACGAACCACCATGTCGGTAATTGCTTTCGCAACATCATCTGGACGCTCATAATCCAACCATGTTTGCTGATGAGGAAGTTGTCGTTGGTCTAATAAAACAAGTTTATTATCGCGCCATGCCATCGGCTGTATAGAATCAGTGTGTTTATCCAATCTCTTTTCCTCTGCACCCAGAATGATAACGGGTATAATCAAACCATGAAAAATGTTGATCTTATTATACACGCCCGCTGGGTTGTCCCTATTGATGCTAAACAGCCTGTTTTAGAACATCATTCCGTTGTCATTCATGAGGGCCATATTGTTGCTGTAATCCCTCAAGATAAGGCGAAAAAACGTTACTCTGCCACCACAGAACAAAGCTTTGAACAGCACTGCATCATGCCAGGCTTAATCAATAATCATGCCCATAGTGCGATGTCATTATTACGCGGGCTTGCTGATGATTTACCCTTGATGACTTGGCTTAATGACCATATCTGGCCTACTGAAAAAAAATGGGTCAGTGATGCCTTTGTTGAAGCAGGATCAGAACTCGCCATTGCGGAAATGATTCGCGGTGGTACGACTTGTTTTAATGATATGTATTTCTTCCCTGATGCGACGGCTCGCGTGGTCGATCAAAGCGGTATTCGTGCAAGTCTGGGTATGATTGTGATTGAATTTCCTTCTGCTTGGGCTGAAACGGTTGCGGAATACTTACACAAAGGCCAGCAACTCCATGATCACTATCGCCATCACCCACGCATTACTACTGCTTATGCTCCCCATGCACCCTACACAGTTTCAGATAGCACATTAGAATCCATCATCATGAATGCAGAGGAATTAGATATTCCCATCCATATGCATATTCATGAAACAGCTGATGAAATATCACAAAGTATTGACCAATATGGGATTCGCCCGCTAGAAAGACTAAAAAACTTAGGCCTTCTATCGCCTCGACTTCTTGCTGTTCATATGACCCAATTGACCGAGCAAGAAATTACTTGGTGTGCTGAAGCAGGTGTGAAAGTTGTGCATTGCCCTGAGTCCAATCTCAAGTTAGCAACTGGCTTCTGCCCTATTTCAGCATTAGAGCAACAAGGCGTTAATGTCAGTATTGGTACAGATGGTGCGGCCTCTAATAATGATTTAGATATGTTTGCTGAAATGCGCCAAGCAGCTATCCTCGCTAAAGCAGTAGCTCAGGATGCTAAGACGATCCCAGCTCATACCGCATTAGAAATGGCAACAATCAATGCCGCTAAAGCATTAGGTATCGACAATATCACAGGCTCTCTGAAAAAAGGTAAAGCAGCAGATATTATCGCTGTTGATTTTAGCGAACTAGAATCACAACCTTGTTATGACGTGATATCACAATTAGTTTATGCCACAAACCGTCAGCAAGTAACTGATGTTTGGGTTGAAGGTAAACAGTTATTAAAAGATCGTGAACTTACCACCCTGCATAGCAGTAAGATTATTCAAAATACGCAAGATTGGGCAGATAAAATAAGGCAAGCAGACTAATGAGCAATACTCACGCAAATGTAGATGCCGCTGAAGTGGCTAAATTTGAAGCATTAGCTAATGGTTGGTGGGATCTTGAAGGTGAATCCAAGCCTTTGCACGAGATTAATCCATTACGACTCGGCTTTATTCAACGTCACACTGAGCTAAAAGGCAAACAAGTAATCGATGTTGGCTGTGGTGGTGGCATATTATCCGAAGCTCTGGCAAAAGAAGGCGCTGATGTGACAGCCATTGATATGGGAAAACTACCACTTAATGTCGCCAAATTACACGCTTTAGAATCTAAACTCACTATCAACTATGAACAAACTACGGCAGAACAACATGCCGAACAACAGCCTGAACAATATGATGTTGTCACCTGCATGGAAATGTTGGAACACGTACCCGATCCTGTTTCAGTAATTAATGCCTGCGCCCAACTCGTTAAACCAGGTGGACACCTCTTCTTTTCGACACTCAACCGCCACCCTAAAGCTTATCTTGTTGCCGTGTTGGGTGCTGAATATATGATGAATATATTACCGAAAGGCACCCATGACTATAAGAAGTTTATCCGTCCATCTGAAATGGCAGTGTGGTGTCGCAAAGTAGGTTTGAATGTTAAAAACATGACTGGATTAAGCTATAACCCTTTCAATAAAATGTATTCTTTAAGTGATGATGTAAGTGTTAACTACCTTGTTCATTGCCAGAAAGTAACGGATTAATGCAGCCAGTTACCGCCATACTGTTTGATCTTGATGGAACGTTAGTCAACTCGGCGCCCGATCTGGCTTTTGCTCTAAACAGTATTTTACAAGAACATGATCGCAAGCCAGTTCCATTTGAAGATATTCGTCCAATGGCAGGACATGGTAGTCGCGGCTTATTAGGTCTTGGTTTTGGAGTTACGCCAGAAGATGAAAGCTATCCAGCCCTACAAAAACGTTTTTTAGAAATATACGAAGCTAATCTCTCACGCCAAACAACCTTATTTGACGGTATGGAAGAAGTACTTAATGCCATAGAAAGCAAAAATATGACATGGGGAATTATCACCAACAAACCCAGCTTTCTTACTCAGCCTGTTGTTGATGCTTTAGGTTTATCGCAACGTGCATCTTGCATTGTTAGTGGTGATACTACAGCTCACAGCAAGCCTCATCCAGCACCCATGTTATATGCCTGTGACAAGATCAATATTCCACCTGAACAATGCCTTTATATTGGTGATGCCAAGCGTGATATTGATGCTGGACAGTCTGTAAACATGCAAACTGTCGCCGTGCGTTATGGCTACTTATCTAAACACGATATTATTGAAGACTGGCAAGCCGATGCCATCATTGACTACCCAAGCGAGATATTACAGTGGATTTAAGCCCTTTCATCATTATCCTACTGTTAATTTGTGGAGGCTTAGTCGGTGCAATCACAACTTATTTTAACCGTGAAAAGAAGATCCGCGAGCTAAGTCTTACCCATTCTGAATTATCCTTAAAATTAGAACTCGAACAGAAAAATCGTGACCAATTAAACGACACTATCAAACAAACACAAGAACAACTCGCTAACACCTTTAATACACTTTCTAATGAAGCCCTCAAGCATAATAATGATAGCTTTCTTAAATTGGCTGAAGAAAATCTAAAACGCTTTCAAAGTGAAGCAAAAGCAGATTTAACAAGCAAAGAAAAGTCGATAGAGCAACTGGTCAAACCAATTAGCGAAGCATTAAAACAAACCACCAAACAAATTAACGACATCGAAAAAGATCGCAAAGAAGCCTATGGCAGTTTGCGAACAACCATTGATACCATGAACCAAAACCAACAAAGCCTACAACAAGAAACGCAAAACCTAGTACAAGCATTACGCCGCCCAGAAGTACGTGGGCAATGGGGTGAAATGACGCTGAAACGCCTTGCAGAACTCAGCGGCATGGTAGCTCATTGTGACTTTTTCGAACAAACCCATACCAAAACAGAAACAGGTGCAATTCGCCCCGATATGATTGTGCGACTACCTGAGAACAGAACCATCATTGTCGATGCTAAGACACCGCTTGATGCCTATTTATCAGCTATTCAAGCAAAAGATGATACAACGCGCCAATCAGAACTCAAACGTCATGCTCAAATTATCCGTAGCCGCGTACGCGAACTTGCCGCCAAAAACTACTGGGCGGAATACAGTGATTCACCGGAGTTTGTCGTGCTGTTTATCCCAGGCGAACAATTCCTATCTGCCGCCTTAGAAATAGATAGTAGCTTGCTAGAAGACAGTATGAGCCAAAATATCATCTTAGCTACACCAACAAATTTTATCGCTCTATTACGTGCTGTATCCTATGGCTGGAAACAACAAGCCTTAGCCGAAAATGCCATGGAAATTCGTGAGCTCGGTGAAACCTTATACAAGCGTCTAGCTACATTCACCAGCCACCTCGACAAACTAGGTAAAAGCCTCAACAGCAGTGTCGACCACTTTAATAAATCAGTCGGCTCACTCGAACGCCAAGTTATGCCCAGCGGACGTAAATTCATTGAAATGGGGTTACGTGCAAAAACTGAAATCGTCGAACTACAACCAATCGAAAAACAAATTAGAGAAGTACAGGATCAACGTGAAGACAAATGAAACACAGTTAAAGCAAGCTTATGACTACTGCCAGAAATTAGCAAAAAATCATTACGAAAACTTCCCCGTTGCCTCAGTATTACTACCCAAACGGCTACGAAAACCGATCAGCGTAATCTATGCCTTTGCCAGAACTGCTGACGACTTCGCCGACGAAGGCGATGCCACACAATCAGAACGCCTACAGCAATTAGACTCCTACAGTCAGGGATTACAACAAATACGTAATCACAATTACCAAGGGCAAGATCCAATATTTATTGCCCTTGCTGATGTCATACAATACCACCAATTGCCCATCAGCTTACTTGATGATCTACTCTCCGCCTTTAAACAAGACGTAGTGAAAAGTCGCTATGCTAATTTTGACGAAGTTTTAGACTACTGCAGCCGCTCCGCCAACCCCGTCGGACGGTTATTGCTACACCTAGTCGGACAAACTAATGATGAGCAATTAAAACAGTCTGACAATGTATGTACAGCTCTACAACTCATCAACTTCTATCAAGATATTGTGCAAGATTATACTGAATCAGATCGCATCTATATTCCACAAGATGAACTTGCCCGTACAGGATTGAAAGAGGCTGATTTAATTAATCCTGATAGCCAGAAGATTACACCACTTATTCGTAGTTTGTATCAGCGTACTGAACGGATCATGGCTGACGGTTATGAGTTGGGTGTGTATTTGGATGGTCGGATGGGCTGGGAGGTTCGAGCTATGACTCTCGGAGGCATTAAAACCTTGGCTTTATTGAGAGAGCAGGACGATGAAAACCTGCTTACACGACCTAGGCTTAGTCAGTTTATATTTTCTCGAATTATGATTGTTAGTTTGTTTAAGGGGTGGTATGTTAGGGTTTGCTATCTTTTACTTGATTACAAGACCTGATCCTAATTATCTATTCAATGCCTGATGATACTCTAAGGTTAATAAACAGAGTACTAAAATAAAACATTCATGTTTATTCTCTAATAACTTTCCTCCTTGATTACAAGACAAGCTGGCCTTATATTTCTCGAATTTAACCCTTGCACGCAAAGTAGAATAGAGATAAATCCAAACCCGATAATCCCTTCGACAATACAATTTTTAAATTAATAATTGATCTAAATCATTTTAATGTAAAAATACAGAGAGCATAATTAATTACAAGTTCATCAGCTGTTAAAAGTGATTAAATTATGAATATTAAAAAGAGTTATATTTTGGCACTTTGTTTGTCATCTTTCGTTAGTACTATGCCGCTATCAGCGTCAACAAGTGTAGCTTCGGGCTATTATGAGTTTAATGACGTCGATGGGGCGGGCCGAGAATGTCGTATAAAAGATGTGCCCGTTCCTTGCGGGAGTGATGTTTTTGATTGGATTCCAGATTTATTAGGAGTTAATCCTTGGGTATCTCTGACGCCGGTACCTGGCTTTGTTACTCCTTTAGAGCCTTTTCCGTATTTAGCTATTAGGACAATAGCAAATTCATCAACCAAAGTGATTGGTGCAGCATTCTGCAATGTTGGAGCTCTTGCTACATCATCGATTGTTACTGCAGGTGTTCCTCATTACGCAACAAGTTGGCTTTATAAAGATATTGACATTTTAGGTGCTAACGATATTGTTACCGTCCAAATTGCAACGA
>DAOUSV010000068.1 GCA_030627065.1 Piscirickettsiaceae bacterium
TATACGATGTACCTGATCGAGAAATGCAGAAGAAGTCGTTAGTTAGTAGCCTTGCATCAACCGATAAATCAGATTTAGAACAGCAAATGTATTTATTGCGTGAGTTTAAGCAAATCGCATCATTACACGTTGCGGCGGCGGATATTACCGATGTCTTACCGTTAATGAGGGTCGGCGATCAGCTTAGCGAATTAGCTGAAATTGAGCTTGAACAAGTGATGCAATTAGCCTGGCAACATTTAGTCAAACGACATGGACGACCACCTTGCACGCAAAATGATGATCTTAGCCAATGTGGTTTTACGGTATTAGCTTACGGTAAGTTAGGCGGTTTAGAATTAGGTTATGGCTCGGATTTAGATATTGTCTTTATCTTTGATGATGAAATGAACAACGGCGAAACCGATGGAGATAAGCCGCTGGATGTCTTGATGTTTTATATTCGATTAGCCCAGCGCATGATCCATCTACTCAATACCGTAACGGGTGGCGGTATTTTATATGAAGTTGATATGCGACTGCGCCCCAATGGGAATTCTGGCTTATTGGTAACAGGGCTAACAGGCTTTACTGAATATCAACAAAGTGATGCGTGGACATGGGAGCATCAGGCCCTAGTGAGAGCGCGATGTGTTGCCGGCGATCAGAAATTAGCGCAGAAAGTCTCCGATATTAGACGGCAAATAATGGCGAAAGAGCGTGACTCAGCACTATTAGCCACAGAAGTGAGTGATATGCGTGCTAAAATGCGCGAGCAATTAGATAAGAGTACAGAACAGCTGTTTGATCTTAAACAAGGTGTCGGTGGTATCGCTGACATTGAATTTATGGTGCAATATGCCGTTCTTTCTTGGTCGAAAACCTTGCCTGACTTACTGCTTTATAGCGATAATATCAGGATCTTAGAGGCGTTGAAGACCTCGGGTAAATTAAACGAAGAAGAAAGCACCATGTTAGCCGGTGCATATCGGTTTTATCGAAACAAAGCGAACCACTGTGTCTTGCAGGAAATCCCTGCATTAGTACCTATTGCAGAGGTGGCTATTTATCAGCCACAAGTGAAAGCAATTTGGCAACGCTGGCTTGGGTAAAATAGTAAATTTAACGAAATTATAAGTAGAGAATTATGGTTACACCAACAACAATGGCAGATCGAGATGGCGTTATCTGGTTAGATGGCGAAATGGTGCCGTGGCGCGAAGCAAAAGTACATGTTTTAACGCATACCTTGCATTATGGTATGGGCGTATTTGAAGGCGTTCGTGCTTACAATACCAGCCAAGGGCCTGCTATTTTCCGTTTGCAAGAACATACTGATCGCTTATTTCGTAGTGCCAAAATATTAGGCATGGGCATGCCATTTGATAAAGAAACATTGAATGAAGCTCAAAAAGCGGTTGTTCGTGAAAATAATTTGGAATCTGCATATTTAAGACCGATGTGTTTCTACGGAAGTGAAGGTATGGGTATCCGTGCTGATAACTTAAGAACGCATGTGATGGTTGCCGCTTGGGAATGGGGTTCATACCTCGGTGCTGAGAATATGGAAAAAGGCATCCGTATCAGAACATCATCATTCACCCGACACCATGTCAATATTGCTATGTGTAAAGCCAAAGCAAACGGCAATTACATGAACTCTATGTTGGCGCTGCAAGAAGCAATTCAATGTGGTTATGATGAAGCCTTATTATTAGATGCAAACGGCTTTGTTGCCGAAGGCAGTGGCGAGAACTTCTTTATGATCCGTGATGGCGTGTTGTATACCCCAACATGTACATCAGCATTAGAAGGCATTACCCGCGAAACGATTATGACTTTGGCTGAAGATATTGGCTTGAAGATTGTTGAAAAACAAATCACCCGTGATGAAGTCTATGTAGCTGATGAAGCCTTCTTCACAGGTACTGCAGCAGAAGTTACGCCAATCCGTGAATTAGATAACCGCACTATTGGTAATGGCGGTCGCGGTCCAATCACCGAGCAATTACAAGCGATGTATTTTGATCAGGTTTATGGACGTAGTGATGTCTATAAAAACTGGAATACACACGTTTAAAGCGATGATCGTAAAAGAAATAAAGTAGAGGATGTATACATGGCAGGTCATAGTAAGTGGGCAAATATCCAGCATCGTAAAGGTGCACAAGATGCCAAGCGTGGAAAATTGTTTACCAAGTTTATTCGTGAAATAAGTGTTGCCGCGAAAGAAGGTGGTAGTGACGTAGTTAATAACCCTCGTCTTCGCGCCGCGATTGATAAAGCCTTAAGCGGCAATATGACGCGCGATGTTATTGAACGTGCCACCAAACGTGGTGCGGGTGAACTTGAAGGTGTCAGTTACACCGAGCTGGTTTATGAAGGCTATGGCCCAAGCGGTATTGCCATTCTTCTTGATTGCTTAACCGACAATAAAAACCGTACTGTAGCTGAGGTGCGTAATGTATTTAGTAAACGTGGCGGTAATATGGGAACGGATGGTTCAGTTGCCTATTTGTTTAGTAAAAAAGGCATTATTACGTATGCTGCGGGTACGGATGAAGATGTCGTGATGGAAGCAGCATTAGAGTCTGGCGCTGAAGATATCGTCACAAATGATGATGGCACGATTGACGTGTTCACAACGCAAGCTGATTATGTGGCAGTAAAAGATGCCTTAGATGCGGCAGGTTTGGAAGCGATATCTTCTGAAGTGACTATGCATCCTGAAACAACAATTACCTTAGATGCGAAAGATGCTGAAAAAGCTTTAACGATGATTGATGCTTTTGAAGATTTAGACGATGTACAAAATGTCTACACAAATGCTGATTTCTCTGATGAAGTCATGGCTCAGCTTTCTGGCGAGTAATATCGCTTAATGACACGTATTTTAGGTATTGATCCCGGCTCACGAAAAACAGGCTTTGGCATTATTGAACTTGATGGACAAAAGATTAAACACGTTATTAACGGACGTTTAATGGTCGGGGATGGCGATTTCCCAGATCGCTTAGGACAGATATTTAAAGGTTTAACCGATATTATTCAACGTTATCAACCCGATATGATGGCAATAGAAAAAGTGTTTTTACATAAAAACCCTGATTCAGCCTTAAAGCTAGGGCAAGCTCGTGGTGCAGCAATTTGTGCAGGAGTAAGCCAAAACTTACCCGTACATGAATATACGGCAACACAAATTAAAAAAGCGGTTGTAGGTAATGGTCATGCAAAAAAAGAACAGGTTCAATATATGATGTCAGTGATTTTATCATTACCAGAAATGCCAGATGAAGATGCCGCTGATGCCTTGGCCTGTGCGATGACTCATGCAAATCATGCACCTGTTGATGGCAAGATAAACTCTAAACTTCCGGCAGGTATGCGTACCTCACGTCGTGGCGGGAGATATGGGCGATGATAGGTCGATTACGAGGGATCATCCTAGAAAAACAAGCGCCTAATTTAGTATTAGACGTGCAAGGTGTCGGCTATGAAGTGGCGGCTCCTATGTCAACATTTATCCATTTACCAGCAATTAATGAAGAAGCCTCTTTATTTACTCATTTAGTGGTACGTGAAGATGCACAATTACTTTACGGCTTTGCAACAGTTCGTGAACGCTTACTCTTTCGTAGTCTTCTTAAAGTGAATGGTGTTGGTGCAAAGTTAGCGCTTACTATTTTATCTGGCAGTGATGTTGATGAGTTTTCTCGAAGCGTACAAGAAGGTGATGCAGCTAGTTTGACTCGATTACCGGGTGTAGGTAAAAAAACAGCAGAACGCTTGATTATTGAAATGCGTGATCGATTAAAAGATATTAGTGGAGCTATGGGGCTTAAACCTGTTGTGTCTCCAGCGGCCAAGTTGGCCGGAGCAAAAGATGAAGCCGCCGAAGCATTGGTTTCATTAGGTTATAAACCTGCGGAAGCAGAGAAAATGATCCGAAGTTTAGATACCGATGGGTTGAGTACAGAACAAATTATTAAATTAGCATTGCAGAGAAATTAAGATACCGTGGAAAATATAAACTTAGCAAAGGGTAAAAAATGAGCTCTTCGACACAAAATAAAAAACTGTTGAATTGGGTCGATGAAATGATCTCGTTATGTCAGCCTGAGAATGTTATTTGGTGTGATGGCTCGGATTCTGAATGGGATGCGATGTGGACGCTAATGGTCAATAGCGGTTCAGCTATAAAATTAAATGAAGAAAAAAGACCCAATAGTTATCTAGTTCGGTCTGTTCCAGCCGATGTTGCACGGGTTGAAGAGCGTACGTTTATTTGCTCAGAAAAAGAACAAGATGCAGGTCCAACCAATAATTGGGCTGATCCGAAAGAAATGCATCACACATTGAATGGGTTATTTTCAGGCTGTATGAAAGGGCGAACGCTTTATGTTATACCTTTTAGTATGGGCCCGATTGGTTCGGATATTGCCCAAATAGGTGTTGAATTAACAGACTCACCGTATGTTGTCACCAATATGCACACCATGGCTCGTGTTGGTCAGGCGGTGCTAGATGTACTGGGTGATGACGGTGAATTTGTGCCGTGTTTGCATTCAGTGGGCGCACCATTAACGCCAGGACAACAAGATACCACGTGGCCGTGTAATCCTGAAAATCGTTATATTGTGCATTATCCCGAAACCCGTGAAATCTGGTCTTTTGGCTCAGGTTATGGCGGCAATGCATTGCTAGGTAAAAAATGTTTTGCTCTACGCATTGCATCAAGCATGGCGCGTGATGAAGGCTGGTTGGCAGAACATATGCTTATTCTTAAGCTCACTAATCCTGATGGTGACGTTCAATATATTGCCGGTGCATTCCCAAGCGCTTGTGGCAAAACTAATTTAGCAATGCTCACACCTACCATCCCAGGATGGAAAGTTGAAACTGTGGGCGATGATATTTGTTGGATGAAATTTGGAGAAGATGGACAGCTTTATGCCATTAATCCAGAGGCAGGATTCTTTGGTGTTGCACCGGGAACCAGCATGAAATCTAACGCCAATGCAATGTTAACAATGCAAGAAAATACAATCTTCACTAATGTCGCGTTAACAGATGATGGCGATGTTTGGTGGGAAGGTATGACTGATGAAGCGCCTGACCATTTAATAGATTGGCATGGCAATGACTGGCTTGCAGGCTCAGACAGCTTAGCCGCTCATCCTAATTCACGCTTCACAGCACATGCTGCGCAATGTCCCGTTATTGCCGATGAATGGAATAATCCAAAAGGCGTGCCGATCAGTGCTATTTTGATGGGTGGTCGCCGAGCGTCAATTGTACCGTTAGTCACCGAAGCGAAAGATTGGAATCACGGCACATTTTTAGGTACGATTATAGCGTCAGAAACAACAGCGGCGGCATTTGGCGAGGTTGGAAAACTACGCCGTGACCCAATGGCAATGTTACCTTTCTGTGGTTATAATATGGCTGATTATTGGGGCCATTGGCTGGAAATGGGCGAAAAAGAAAATGCTAAAATGCCAAACGTTTATTACGTGAATTGGTTCCGTAAGAATGAAGCTGGCAAGTTTATGTGGCCTGGCTTTGGTGAAAACAGTCGTGTATTAAAATGGATTTTCGAACGATGTAACGGTACAGCCGAAGCTGTTGAAACCGCAATTGGTAATATGCCAACACCAGATGGTATTGATTTCAGTGGTTTAAATCTATCCGAAGAAGATAGCATAAACTTAATGCGAGTTGATACCGAGGGTTGGCTAGCAGAGCTAGATGGCATAGAAGAATATTACGCAACATTTGGCACGCATTTGCCAGCAGAACTAACAACACAAGTGAATGAGCTGCGAAATCGATTACAAGCATCGAAATAAAATTAAGACAGCTTATTATTATTTGAATTAAATAGAGATAAAACATGACAATTAAACGTATCGGACACCGTTATAGTGATAGCAAATCAGGCGCAACCATTGATGTATGGTTTCCTCGTTCAAATAAAGAAATTGCACGAAACTGTTTGGCTCTAAAAGTAGGCCTTATTAGAGGTGATTTTGTTGAAGTAGAAATTCAATCTGTCGATGATGCACCTAAATCAGCTGAAGAAGCCTATTTAAGACTGCACTTATTATCTGAATGTGCCGTTAAGCCAAATGAAATTAACCTTGATGGCGTATTCGGTTTATTAGCCAATGTAGCATGGACATCTGCTGGCCCTATTTTACCTGGTGAAGTTGAAAATCTACGTGAATTAATTGCTGCAGAAGAGCATCAGTTAAATGTAACATCTATCGATAAATTCCCACGTATGACTGATTATGTGATTCCTGAAGGCGTACGTATTGGTAATGCTGATCGCGTTAGATTAGGCGCGCATTTAGCATCAGGTACTACCGTAATGCATGAAGGTTTCTGTAACTTTAATGCCGGCACATTAGGCCACTCAATGGTTGAAGGCCGTATTAGTGCTGGCGTAGTTATCGGTGATGGTTCTGATATCGGTGGCGGCGCATCAATTATGGGTACATTATCAGGTGGCGGTACAACCGTTATCTCAATGGGTAAAAAGAACTTATTAGGTGCTAACGCTGGTTTAGGTATTTCATTAGGCGATAACTGTATTATCGAATCAGGCTTATATCTAACAGCAGGCACAAAAGTAAAAATGCCTGATGGTGAGATTGTATCTGCTAGAAAATTATCAGGTCAATCAGGCTTGTTATTCAGAAGACACAGTCAAACGGGTGCTGTTGAAGCTATCGTTACCGATGGATCTTTGTGGGGCGGTTTGAATACTGCGTTACACAGTAACGACTAAACTAAATTATGGAACAAGACCGCTTTATTTCTGCCGCAGCTCAAACTGATGAGCAACGCCAAGAACAGACTATTCGTCCAGATAGCTTGGGTGATTATATTGGTCAACCCGTGGTGCGTGAGCAGATGGCGTTATTTGTTGAGGCCGCAAAAAAACGTGGTGAAGCCTTAGATCACACCTTGATCTTCGGCCCTCCAGGTTTAGGTAAAACAACATTAGCTCATATTATTGCTAATGAAATGGGTGTTAATTTAAGACAAACATCAGGGCCTGTACTCGAACGTCCCGGTGATTTGGCTGCTTTATTAACGAATCTTGAGCCTAATGATGTTTTATTCGTTGATGAAATTCATCGCCTAAGCCCGATTGTTGAAGAAGTACTTTATCCAGCAATGGAAGATTTCCAGTTAGATATTATGATTGGAGAAGGGCCTGCGGCACGTTCTATCAAGCTTGATTTAGAGCCTTTCACCTTGGTGGGTGCAACAACACGAGCGGGATCTTTAACATCACCATTGCGAGATCGCTTTGGTATTGTGCAGCGTTTAGAGTTTTATAATGCTGCAGATTTAAGCACTATTGTGCAACGTAGCGCTGGCATATTTGGTGTTGAACTTGATGTTGCAGGAGCTAATGAAATTGCTCGCCGTTCGCGTGGTACGCCGCGTATCGCTAATCGTCTATTACGTCGTGTACGAGATTATGCTGAAGTAAAGTTTGATGGCAAAATCACAGTTGAAATTGCACGCCAAGCCCTAAATCTACTTGATGTGGATGATAATGGCTTTGATATGATGGATAGAAAGTTATTGCTCGCTATTATTGAGAAGTTTGATGGCGGCCCTGTCGGTGTTGATAATCTAGCTGCGGCCATTGGTGAAGAACGCGGTACGATTGAAGATGTATTAGAGCCATTTTTGATTCAAGAAGGCTTTATTATGCGAACACCAAGAGGACGAATTGCCACTAAACGCGCTTGGTTACATTTAGGCTTAACGCCAACAGAGTCAGATAATA
>DAOUSV010000012.1 GCA_030627065.1 Piscirickettsiaceae bacterium
AATGCTGTAATTCCTGCTGCCGCTAATAGGACATAAATAAGTACATTATGACATTGGGCAAAGAATCGTTTTAAGGCGCTACGAGATTTTGTTTCAGGCAAACTATTCGGGCCATACCGGCTTAGCCGCTCGGCGGCATCGCTAGCAGTTAACCCTTCTAATGAACTTGTTAACTGATTGAGTACTTGAGCTTGGTCAATAGCATGCCATATAGAATTTGGCTGCTCATCCTCAAGATATTTAGGCTTAACATGTAATGCTGACATAATCGTGACCTCCTAATAAGGTTTACACTCTTATGTTTTAATTGTATACCCAATCTAATTGGATATACACCTATATCACGTCATTGCTTGTCCCATCACAACGGCTTGCCTCGCTTCTAAGGCTAAATTAAATTTATCTGCTTGTTCTGGCAATAAAATGATGACGGTTGATCCCATATTAAAACGTCCCATCTCCTCACCTTTTTTCAAAGTAATCTCGTGCTCATCGTCATAATGCCACTGTTGAATAGCCTTACCATAAGGAGGTGTAATTTGACCTTGCCATACAGTTTCCATACTTCCAACAAATATTGCTCCCACTAAAACTAATACCATCGGCCCTTGCTCGGTCTCAAACACCGTAACAACACGTTCATTACGAGCAAATAAATTAGGTACTGTTCGTGCTGTGCGCGGACTAACTGAGAATAACTTGCCAGGAATATAGGTCATTTGTTGTAACTTACCAGTGATCGGCATATGAATACGGTGATAATCACGTGGTGATAGATAAATTGTCGTAAATTGGCCATTCTCAAATTGCTTTGCTAATGATTCATCACCCGCTAATAATTCTAATACACTGTAATCCTGCCCTTTAGCTTGAATGATTCGCCCTTGTTCAATCTTACCAATCTGACTAATTGCACCATCAACGGGTGATACCAATCTATTTTCAGCAACGGGACGCGCACCAGCCCGCAACTCTCGTGTAAAAAAAGCATTAAAGCTAGAAAACTGATTAATATCACTTTCTGCCGCTTCCGCTATATTCACATTATACGCCTTAACAATAAAACGAATAAATAGCGTTTTGAACCAAACGACGTTACTACGTGTTAGGCGATACATTAGCATCGACAAGCCATGATGAGGAATCAGGTACTGCGGCAAAGTCATCAAACGATCCCATAATGTTGCGGTGTTATCTTGTTGTTTATTCATTTATCTTATTTATTCCTCTTTCCTACTATGGATAAGCTTGTCATAATTCGCGGTTACAGAACGTCTATTCTAATATAAAAAGGAGTACAGCAAGCAATGCTTTCCTCAATTATACGTGTGTTTATACTACTTTTAAGTGGCCTAACATTACTACCGAGCCTATCATGGGCAGGAGATGATGATGCCCCTGCAGCAGCAATTTATTATCAATTTCCCAAGCCTATCACCATAAATTTCCTAAATCAAAGTAATCAAGATGTGCGTTACCTGCAAATTAAAGTTACGTTAATGTCTCATGATCAAGACATCATCGACAGTGCTACTTTAAACTTACCTATGCTAGAAGATGCATTACGGGCACTTTTTTCAGAACAAACAATGGCAACAGTTAACAGTGTCAAAGGTAGAAGAACATTAAAAGAAACAACCTTAAATACTATTAAAGCTATTTTAAAAGAAGAGTCTGGCAAAGATAATCTTGAAGGCCTGTACTTTACGAGCTTCATATTACAATAACAGGCACAGTAATTGCCTGTCTAACAACAAACTAAAATGGAAACCTTACAATGGCTGAAGCACAAGATGATATTGATGTGACTGAAGAGAGTAGCGTCAAATCAAAAAAAATGATGATTATCATTGTTGTAGTCATTTTGGCTCTAATCGGCGGTGGTACAATGATGTTTTTAGGTGGTAGTAATGATGACGCTACAACAGATGAAAATGCTGTACAAGTCAAACAAGCGGCTATTTATTCTGAAGTAAAAGACCCCTTTATCGTAAACTTCTCGCAACAAAGTAATAATGCTGCACGTTATTTACAAGTTAAACTCAAAGTCATGGCACGAGACCAAGCAGTTATTGATGCTGTAGAACTACATATGCCAGTGATTCAACATGAGTTTCTTTTACTGCTTTATGGTCAAAATTATGACGATTTAACTAAAAATGGTACCAAAACATTACAAGCAGCCACATTAGCGCTGATTAATAACATTCTTAAAGCAGAAAATGTAGAGAATGAATTAAAAGCGGTTTATTTCACTAGTTTTTTGATGCAATAATATAATGGCAACAACAGATATACTCTCACAAGATGAAGTCGATGCTCTATTAACTGGTATGGGCGGTGATGACATCACTGAAACAGAAGCTGAAGACTTAGATCCCGCCGAAGCTAGAGGTTACAATTTTGGTAATGAAGATCGCATCATCCGTGGACGAATGCCCACGCTTGAGATGATTAATGAACGTTTTGGTCGACATCTGCGTATTAACTTATTCAATATGTTGCGTCGCTCTGCTGAAATTTCCATTAGTGGCATTCAGATCATGAAGTTTTCGGAGTATATCCATACCCTATTTGTACCCACTAGCTTAAACCTCATTAAGATGCACCCTCTTCGTGGAACAGGTTTGATTGTTTTTGAACCTAACCTCGTATTCAGTATTTTAGACAATTATTTTGGTGGTGAAGGTCGCTTCCAAGCGCGTATTGAAGGTCGAGAGTTCACATCAACTGAGCTTCGCGTTATTCATATGGTACTTGAACTGTGCTTTGCTGATTTAACCAATGCTTGGGCTCCTGTCATGGAAGTAGAGTTTGAGTTTATTAATCACGAAGTTAATCCTCAATTTGCCAATATCGTTAGCCCAAGTGAAGTTGTTGTTGTCTCTACTTTTCATATTGAATTAGAAGGCGGCGGCGGCGACATACACATTACATTACCCTATTCAATGCTAGAACCTATTCGTGAACTTCTTGATACAGGCTTGCAAAGTGATCGTAGTGCCGATGATGGCCGATGGACTAAAACATTCCGTGAAGAAATCATGGTTGCTGATGTGGCTCTATCTGCAGAACTAACTCGTATAGAAATGAAGCTACAACAAATCTTAGATTTAAAAGAAGGCGATATTTTGCCGATCACAATGCCAGATACGATAACCGCCTTAATCGAAGGTATCCCTATGTTCCATGCTACTTTTGGTGAACACAAAGACCAATCAGCACTAAAAGTAACAGAAATAATCCAACACCCAAAAGAAGAAACGCCTCAATTTCTTCTCAAAAAAGGTAAACAATTATGAGTGAAGAAGAAATAGAAGTAGCTGATGAGTGGGCTGCCGCATTAGAAGAACAAGGTGATTCTAAAACTGAAGAAGATCCCTGGGCTGCCGCATTAGAAGAACAAGCTGATGCTGAAGCAACGCAACCAAAAGCTGATCCAGCACCTATTACTCGACTTGATGATGATTCAACACCCAAGTTTGATGTTGATTTAGATATGGTATTGGATATTCCAGTCACTATCTCTATGGAAATTGGTCGCACCAAAATCAATATTCGTAACTTATTACAATTAAGCCAAGGTTCAGTGGTTGAGTTAGATCGTCTAGCAGGTGAACCCATGGATGTTTTAGTTAATGATACCCTTATTGCTCACGGCGAAGTCGTGGTCGTTAATGATAAGTTTGGTATTCGCTTAACCGATGTAATTAGTGCTGATGAACGCATTAAAAAGCTTCGCTAATGAAAGCTCTTTTTTATGCCATATTAAGCTTAGTTTCTACTATTTCTTTTTCTGCTGACAATGCTGAGCCTATTACCTCAAAGCTATTAACCACTCCTCCCGTAACAACTGGAGCCTTATTAGAGACCTTATTAGGTCTATTCTTAGTATTGGCTTGCATTGCTTTTTTAGCTTGGTTGCTTCGCCGTACAGGTCGTTTTAATGCCACCGCAAATGGTCAAATGAAGATTATCGCTGGCTTATCATTAGGTCCTCGTGAACGGGCAATCTTATTACAAGTCGGTGAAAAGCAAATTTTAGTCGGTGTAACCGCACAACAAATTCAGACATTACATGTTCTTGAACAAAATATTGATATCAATAATAGTGATAACAGCAGTACTTTTTCAGAAAAATTTCAGCAAATAATGCAACAGCGGAGTCAATCATGATCCGCGCTCTATTCTCATTTACCTTACTATTTTTACCATTTTTAGCTATTGCTGAGCCTGGTATCCCCGCTATAACAATGACAACCGCAGAAGATGGAGGCCAAAGTTACACTGTCACACTACAAATTCTAGCATTGATGACAGTGCTAACATTGTTACCAGCCGCTCTAATGATGATGACATCCTTTACTCGCATCATTATTGTTCTGTCTATCTTACGCCAGGCAATGGGTGTGCAATCGACACCTTCAAACCAAGTTTTAATCGGTTTATCACTCTTTTTAACCTTTTTTATTATGCATCCAGTATTTGATAATTCATTTTCCAACGGCGTGCAACCATATCTTGATGGTGAAATTGAAGTAGGCACAGCTATTGATAGAACGACCCTACCCTTCAAAGAATTTATGCTCGCCCAAACCCGTGAAAGTGATATTGAGTTATTTGCCAGTATTGCAGGACATGGTCCATTAGCGACCAAAGATGACGTACCTTTCAGTTTATTATTACCCGCCTTTGTTACCAGTGAACTTAAAACAGCATTTCAAATTGGTTTCTTAATCTTTATTCCATTTTTAATTATCGATCTCGTTGTTGCCAGTGTTCTGATGGCAATGGGTATGATGATGCTCTCCCCCATGTTGATATCCTTGCCCTTCAAACTGATGCTATTTGTATTGATCGATGGCTGGGCATTATTAATGGGCACTCTAGCCTCCAGTTTTTACGTTTAGTTATGACTCCTGAAACAGTCCTCACTGTGATGCAACAAACCTTACAGATTATTACCATGCTTATTGCTGTAATTCTACTGCCAGCCTTATTTGTAGGTTTAATCGTAAGTATGTTCCAAGCGGCTACATCTATTAATGAACAAACCTTAAGCTTTATTCCAAAACTACTTGTAACCATTCTTGTTTTGGCCATGGCAGGCCCTTGGATGCTAAGTTTAATTACAGGCTATGCACAACGTATTTTTGAAGATATTCCCTTCTTAATCGGCTAATAATGCAATTTACTAGCGCAGAAATAACCGGCTTATTAGGAAGCTATATCTGGCCTTTTTTCCGTATTGCCGCCTTAGTCATGGCTGCGCCTATTTTCAGTAGTAACTTTGTTAATATGCGAAGTAGACTGCTGATTGCACTGGCTATTAGCATTATTATTGTACCCTCTATTCCTAATGCTGCACCTGCTGTAGAACCGTTAAGTGGGGCGGGACTGTTGATTGTTGCACACCAAATATTAATTGGTGCATGCATGGGCTTTATGCTGCAATTTTTATTCAATGCCTTCATTATTGGAGGGCAAATAATCGCCATGCAAATGGGGCTTGGTTTTGCCTCAATGGTTGATCCACAAAACGGTGTAACAGTGCCCGTTATCAGTCAATTTTATTTAATCTTTGTTACTTTAGTATTTCTTAGCCTCGATGGACATTTAATTTTATTACAAGTGCTTGCTGAAAGCTTTGTAACACTTCCAGTCCAAACTTCAGGTTTAGCTCATACTAGTTTTCGTGATTTAGTCGGACAAGCCAGCTGGATGTATGCCTCTGGTGTATTAGTCGCATTACCAGCGATTGGTTCATTAATGATGGTTAACCTTGCTTTTGGTATTTTATCGCGTGCAGCCCCACAAATCAGCCCATTTTCTATTGGTTTCCCGATGACTATCATTCTTGGCTTTGGTATTATTTATTTCACATTACCTACCGCATCTGCTCATTTAGTCACAATGGCCGATCATATGTTACAAATTATTCGCTTATTGGTGAGTCCAAATGGCTGAAGAAACTGGCCAAGAAAAAACTGAAGAACCCTCAGCCAAACGTCTTAATGACGCACGGGAAAAAGGGCAAGTCCCTCGTTCAAAAGAATTTACGACCGTTATTGTCTTAATTGCCAGTGCCGTTGCATTAATGTTCCTTGGCGAAGGAATCATCCAAAGTCTTAGCAAAGTAATGACTAAATCATTTAGCTTTAATCGTAAAGAGATTTTTGATCCCGCCGCATTAGCCGATCACTTCTGGTTCTCACTAGAGACCATTTCTTTACCTTTAGGTGCATTCCTAGCAATCACAGCATTAGCCGCGTTAATTGCACCGACAAGTATTGGTGGATGGAATTTTTCCGCTAAAGCATTTGGGGTCAAACCAGAAAAACTAGATCCATTAAAAGGTTTAAAACGTATTTTAGGACCACAAGGTTTAATTGAGTTAGTTAAAGCCTTAGGGAAGTTTATTTTAGTCGGCGTTATTTCAACTTTGATTATATGGGGGTTACGTGACCGATTATTGACACTGGGTAATCAAGAAGTTGAAGTCGCAATGTCTGCACTGGGTGATATTGTTATTTGGGGCTTTCTTGCTATATCTAGTAGTTTAATTTTAATTGCCTTAATTGATGTGCCTTTTCAGCATTGGAATCATATCCGTCAATTGAAAATGACTAAACAAGAACTCAAAGATGAAAGTAAGGAAAGTGATGGTAATCCTGAGATGAAAGGACGTATTCGTCGTATGCAAATTGAGCTATCTCAACAGCGTATGATGCAAGATGTACCACAAGCTGACGTAATTATTACTAACCCAACTCACTATGCTGTTGCCATTCGTTATGACCAAGCTGGCAATGGCGCACCCACAGTTGTTGCTAAGGGTTCCGATCTAATTGCACAACAAATTAGAAAGGTCGGTGATGCCAATGAAGTTCCTCTTTTAGAAGCTCCTCCACTCACTCGTGCTATTTATTACAGTACTGAAATTGGCGAAGAAATTCCTTCTGGTCTATATATTGCAGTAGCCCAAGTATTAGCGTTTGTCTTCCAATTACGTCGCTACAATAAACAAGGTGGTAGCAAGCCTAAACTGAACACGGAGGACCTGCCAATACCAGATGAATTAAAGCGAGATTAATAAATGGAAAATAGTGGGTTTTCACTAAAATCAATATTAAATGGTGGCTTAGCGGCTCCATTCGTCCTAGTTGCTTTACTGGCAATGATTGTATTGCCTCTACCGCCATTTATCCTGGACATGCTGTTTACCTTTAATATCGCCCTATCACTCACTATTATGTTGGCGAGTATCTATGTTCTCAAACCGCTTCACTTTGCGGCATTCCCAAGTATCTTATTAATTGCCACCCTGCTTCGTCTTGCTTTAAATGTTGCTTCCACTCGTGTCGTATTACTAGAAGGTCATACAGGTACGGCAGCGGCAGGTAATGTGATCGAGGCATTTGGTGAGTTTGTTATTGGTGGTAACTATACTGTTGGTTTCGTTATCTTCGCTATTTTAGTCATCATTAACTTTGTCGTGGTTACCAAAGGTGCGACTCGTATTGCTGAAGTAAGTGCTCGTTTCACATTAGACTCAATGCCGGGTAAGCAAATGGCAATTGATGCTGATCTTAATGCCGGCTTGATTGATCAAGATGAAGCCCGCGAACGACGTGAAGAAATCATGCGTGAATCTGATTTCTACGGTTCTATGGATGGTGCAAGTAAGTTTGTTCGAGGCGATGCTGTTGCCGGCATGATCATCTTATTCATCAATCTCATCGGCGGTCTAATTATTGGTGTTGCTCAACATGATTTAAGTTTTGCAGAAGCTGCACATAACTACACACTACTTACTATTGGTGATGGTTTAGTTGCACAAATCCCTTCATTATTACTTGCTACAGCAGCAGGCTTGCTCGTTACCCGTTCAACTAAAGAAGAAGATATGGGAGACCAAATTGTTAGTCAGCTATTTGGCGATCCTAAAACACTGGCAGTTACTTCTGCCATTATTGGTGGCATGGGAATTATCCCTGGTATGCCTAATGTGCCATTCTTACTTCTAGCTGTCGCCGGCGGAAGTGGCGCTTGGTTTATGATGCAGAACAAGAAGGAAGCCGAACGTATAGCCACCACGGCTCCTCCTCCAACGAAAGAAACACCGAAAGAACAACGTGACTTAAGCTGGGAAGATCTAAGCCCTGTCGATCCTATTGGTCTTGAAATAGGCTATCGCTTAATTCCCCTGGTTGATAAAAACCAGGGCGGACAATTAATGACACGAATTAAAGGGATCCGTAAGAAAATATCGCAAGATCTTGGTTTCCTTATACCTCCGGTTCATATTCGTGACAACCTTGATTTAGCCCCTACGGCTTATCAAATCACACTGTTTGGAGTTACCTTTGGTGAGGCAGAAATATACCCAGATAGAATGATGGCAATTAACCCGGGTCAAGTTTTTGGCGAATTAGATGGTATTAAGGGTCAAGATCCTGCCTTTGGTCTAGAATCAGTGTGGATTGAAGCCAGTCAACGTGAACACGCTCAGGCTCAAGGCTATACCGTGGTTGATGTTGATACCGTGATTGCAACTCACTTAAGTAAGATTTTACAAGATCATGCCCATGAATTATTAGGACGCGAAGAAGTACAACAACTGCTTGATAACTTGGCAAAAGTTGCACCAAAACTAGTTGAAGGATTAGTGCCTGACATTATTCCACTGGGTGGCGTACAAAAAGTATTACAGAACCTCTTAGAAGAGAATGTGCCTGTACGTGATATTCGTACCATTATTGAATCAATATCCGAACAAGCAGTTCGTAACCCAGATCCAGAAGCAATAACAGCCTCAACCCGCATGGCGCTTAGTCATTCGATTGTTCAACATGTGAATGGCATCAAAGCAGACCTACCAATTATCACTCTTGACCCAGAGCTGGAACAGATATTGCTACAGACCTTACAAGCTACCGGTGAAGGTGGCGCTAGTTTAGAACCAGGACTTGCTGAAAATATGCACAAAAACTTAAATGAAGCAGCACAACGTCAAGAAATGTCAGGAGAATCATCAATCCTAGTCGTTCAAGCAGGGCTTCGTTCATGGATATCACGTTTTATCAAACACTCAATACCTGGTCTAAGTGTGTTGTCTTATAACGAAATACCAGATAACAAACAAATTAGAATTGTTGCTAATGTCGGTCGTTAGCCCCAAAGGATACAAAAATGAAAATTAAACGATTTCAAGCTGCTGATGTACGCCAAGCCATTAAAGAAGTCCGAGAAGTGCTTGGCCCTGATGCCGTTATTTTGTCTAATACACGTGTTGATGGTGGTGTCGAGATTGTGGCGGCAACCGACTACGATGAAAAAGAATTTAAACGCCCCACTCAAGCCAGAGTAAATACAGAACAAGTCAATCGCGTTGAAATTAATCCTTCGATACGAACAGAACAAGCTGTCGCAAGCGCTCCCCAACAAAATATTTGGTCTCAAGAGCCTACGTTAATTCAAATGCGTAAAGAAATATCTGGGCTTAAAGATATGCTAGAGAACCAACTTTCCGAACTTGCCTGGAAAGATATGAAGCACAATAACACTCCGGTTCAATCACAATTGTTACAGCGTCATTTACATCTCGGCATTCAAATTGATCTAGCAAAAAAACTTGTTTCTCAAGTTCATACCGGTGATGATTTAGAATCTGCATGGCGACACTCATTAGGCGCATTAGCACAGAAAATTGATATACATGAAGATGACATTATTAACTCGGGAGGCATCTATGCACTTGTCGGTCCAACGGGCGTTGGTAAAACAACAACAGTAGCTAAACTCGCTGCACGTTGCGCATTAAAACATGGTGCTAAAAATGTAGCACTTATTACAACTGATTGTTACCGTATTGGCGGACAAGAACAGTTACGTACGTATGCTCGCATTTTAGGCGTTCCTGTTCGTGTTGCTAAAACACATCAAGAACTCGCTAATGCCCTTAATGACTTGATTGACCGACGCTTTATTTTGATCGATACTGCGGGTATGAATCAACGCGATATACAACTTGCTGAAAAATTTTCTGTCCTAAAACAACAGTCGCCAAAAATAAAAAATATCTTAACCTTGTCAGCAACAACACAAGCAAGTGTACTCAATGATATTATTGCTACTTTCTCTCATCTTGAATTGAGTGGATGTATTTTGACTAAAACAGATGAAACTAACAGCTTAGGCGGTGCGATATCAGCGTTAATTCGCCACAGGCTACCATTAGCCTATGTATGTAATGGTCAACAAGTGCCTGAAGATCTTAGTCTTGCACGGCCAAATAGACTAGTTAAACAAGCAAATGATTTAATGAATGAACAACAATTAAATTCTGAATTAGAATTTAATGATGGAGGTTTTGCCGCATATGGCTGAAACAACACACGATCAGGCTAAAGGTTTACGAAAAATAACGGCACCACCTCGCCCTGTTAAAGTTATTGCCGTTGCCAGTGGTAAAGGCGGTGTAGGTAAAACCAATGTCACTGTCAATATTGGCGTAGCCTTAGCCGCATCTGGTAAACAAGTGCTACTTATGGATGCTGATCTCGGCTTAGCGAATATTGATGTAATGCTCGGTTTACATCCACAATATAATTTATTACATGTATTAGATGGTAGTCGAACGCTCGAAGAAATCATTGTTGAAGGTCCCGCTGGATTAAAAATCATTCCTGCAGCCTCAGGCGTGCAGAAAATGGCCGAGCTAAGTCCTGCTGAACACGCGGGTATGATTCAAGCATTTAGCGAAATGGACCAGCATATTGATATTTTAATGATTGATAGTGCAGCAGGCATTGCCGATAGCGTTATTAGCTTTACCCGTGCAGCACAAGAAGTCATTATTGTTGTTTGCGATGAACCCGCCTCAATTACTGATGCTTATGCATTAATTAAACTACTTAGTCGTGATTATAAGGTTGAACGTTTTCATATTATTGCCAATATGGCAACCAATATTCAAGAAGGGCGAGAACTCTTCAATAAGATTTCAATGGTCTGTGATCGCTTCCTAAATGTAAGCCTTGATTTCATGGGCATTGTGCCATTCGATGATGATTTACGCCGCGCAGTTAAAAAACAACGTGCTGTCGTTGATTACTTACCTCGAAGTAAATCGGCCACAGCATTTACCCATCTGGCAAAGAAAATAGAACACTGGCCTGTTATGAAACAGCCTCGTGGGCATATGGAGTTTTTTGTTGAACGCCTTATAGAAGCCAGTTTGGAAATTGCATAATCATGAACGGTGTCTCGATATATGCCCAAGCAAATACGCCGACGCTATCGATGACCGAGCTGGTTGAGAAACATGCTAACTTAGTTAAACGCATTGCTTATCATTTGGTTGCCCGTCTGCCCCATACTGTCGATGTTGACGATCTAATTCAAGCAGGCATGATTGGCTTGTTTGATGCCTCCCAACACTATAATGCATCTCAAGGTGCCAGTTTTGAAACTTACTCAGGTATTCGCATTCGTGGTTCAATGCTCGATGAAATTCGCCGCAATGACTGGGCGCCTCGCTCGGTTCACCGTAAAGCACGCGAAATCACTCATGCTATGCAGGAAGTTGAACAACAACAAGGGCGACATGCAACAGAAGGTGAAATAGCAAAAACACTTGGAATTAGTATCGAAGATTACCATCAACAATTACATGACTCAGCAGGACATCAAGTTTTTAGTCTTGATGAGTTTAGTGATCATGATGAAACGCATGCCCACCCCATCAGTGGTCATCAATCAGAACCAGAACAAGAAGTTCAGTCATCTGGATTTCAATATGCTTTGGCTAATGCAATAAAAACACTGCCAGAACGTGAACGTTTAATGATGGGACTGTATTATAATGAAGAGTTAAACTTAAAAGAAATTGGTGAAGTGCTCGGAGTCAGTGAATCACGTGTCAGTCAGATCCACAGTCAGACCGTGATTCGACTTCGTTCTAAATTAACAGGTTGGTTAAATGAATAAATTTTGGAGGTGTCTTTAATGGACAAAAATATGAAGATCCTAGTTGTAGATGATTTTTCTACAATGCGACGGATCATAAAAAACTTACTTCGTGATCTCGGTTTCAATAATACCGTAGAGGCAGATGATGGCTTAACAGCCCTACCTATTCTACAAGCAGGTGGTATTGATTTCCTTGTTACTGATTGGAATATGCCAGGCATGGAAGGTATTGATCTACTTAAAGCCGTTCGTGCAGATCCAAAATTATCTACAACACCCGTTTTAATGGTGACAGCTGAAACTAAGCGTGAACAAATTATGACGGCTGCCCAAGCTGGTGTGAATGGTTATGTTGTTAAGCCTTTCACCGCAGCGACATTAAAAGATAAAATTGATAAGATTTTTGAACGAATTGAAGCGCAAGGTTAAAGGGATTAACAATGGAATCGATCAGTAAAAAACAACAACTTGAAGCCGCATACGCTTTAATTAAAGGATTAGAGGATGATAATGGTGAGCAAGCTCAACAAGCTCTTACAACACTCACTCAAATTCAAGAAAATGATCTTTTCCAACAAGTAGGAAAGCTAACCCGAGAATTACACGACTCTCTGAGTAACTTTAGCCTTGATCCTCGACTTATTGACTTGGCTGAAAACGACATCCCAAGCACACGAGAACGACTCGATTACGTTATCGCAACGACAGAAGATGCCACTCATAAAACACTTGAATTTATAGACCAAACTTTGGCTCTAACTTCAACACTCCAGCAGTCCACAGACAAAACCAATAAAAGTTGGCATCAATTTAGCATGGAAGAATCGGGTGCAAACAACATAAATAAAGAGCTTGATGCTTATTTTCCGACTGTAAAACAGCATACAGCACAAATTCATACGAATTTGACGGAAATGACAGTGATTCAAGGCTTTCAAGATGTCACCGGGCAAGTTGTTCGCCAAGTGATAATTTTGATTGAAGAAGTAGAAGATAGTTTAGTGAAGTTAGTCAAACTATCTGGCCAAAAAACAGATGAAAAAGATAAAAAAACCGTTGATCCGATTAAGGCTGAAGGGCCCCAAATTAATCAACAAGACAACCCCGATGTTGTCAATAATCAAGATGAGGTTGATGATTTATTATCAAGTCTAGGCTTCTAGAAGGAAAAAAAATGGCAGAATTAGACCCGAATGATGAGATATTACAAGATTTTCTAGTTGAAGCTGATGAAATTCTTGAAAAACTAAATGAAGAGCTCATCGAGCTAGAAAATCGACCTAATGATAATGAATTACTAAACTCCATTTTTCGAGGTTTTCACACAATCAAAGGCGGTGCAGGCTTTTTAAGTCTCGATGCCATGGTTGCCTTGTGCCATAAGGGTGAAGACCTATTTGGTCTTCTTCGCCAAGGTGAGCGCACTGTCACCGCTGACATGATGGATACCTTCTTAAAGGTTCTGGATTTTCTTATCACGATGTTCGATGAAACAAAAGCGGGACAATACCCAAGCCCCGCTGATCCAATAATTATTGATCAACTAAGTCAATATATTAATGGTGAGTCGGCGCCTGCAATACAAGCGGAACCAGAACCTCAAGCTATTGCAACCACGACGAACAATGATGAAATTTCTGAAGATGAATTTGAAGCCATGCTTACTCAACTTCATGGAGCAGCTACTCCTGGCGCATCTGAAATATCTCCCCCTATAGCTACAAAACAGCCAGCATCGAATTCAAATAACGATGAAATTACGGAAGACGAATTTGAAGCATTTTTAGATGAACTACAAGGTAAAAAATCAGCTCCAGCCCCTATAGCTCCTCCTGCTGAGGCGATAGCCACACCAAAAGTAGATCTCATACCTCAGCCAGAAAAACCAGCACATGCTCCTATAGAAAAGAAAGAAGTAGCGGCAAAACCTGCCCCGGTAACGAAACAAACTGAAACTTCTGTCCGAGTAGATACCAGTCGTTTAGATGACATTATGAATATGGTTGGTGAGTTAGTACTCGTACGTAACCGAATTAGTACGCTTGAAGCATCGATTGAAGATGAAGAAATGGCGAAAGCGGTGAGTAACTTAGCGACCGTTACTTCTGACTTACAATCTGCTGTAATGAAAACACGAATGCAGCCAATTAAGAAGGTATTTGGACGCTTTCCTCGTGTTGTCCGTGACTTAGCTCGCAGCTTAAAAAAAGACATTAATTTAGAGCTGCAAGGTGAAGAAACTGATTTAGATAAAAATCTTGTTGAAGCCCTTGCTGATCCTCTTGTTCATTTAGTTCGAAATGCTGTTGACCACGGTGTTGAAATGCCTGATGTTCGGGAACAAGCCCGTAAAGATCGTACAGGTCACATTGTTCTCGCAGCGGCGCAAGAAGGCGACCATATTCTACTCACTATCTCTGATGATGGTGCTGGTATGGATGCAACCATTCTACGTGAAAAAGCAGTTGAAAAAGGCATGATGGATGAAGAATCAGCCTCTCGCCTGACTGATTCTGAAAGCTATGCACTTATCTTCGCTCCAGGCTTCTCTATGAAGCAAGAAATATCTGATATTTCTGGACGCGGAGTGGGAATGGATGTGGTTAAAACTAGTATTTCAAAGCTCAACGGGGTCATAGACATTGTATCTGAAGTCGGTGTCGGCACAACATTAACAATAAAAGTACCACTCACTTTAGCTATTATGCCAACGCTAATGGTCATGTTAGGTGAACAAATATTTTCATTCCCACTCGTCAATGTTGATGAAATATTTCATATTAATCTTAATAAAACTAATACAGTAGATGGCCAACAAACGATTACTATCAGAAATAAAGCGCTACCTCTATTTTATTTACGCCCTTGGTTAGCGAGCAGTTATCAAACAACAGAGAAGAAAGAACTGGATCATGTTGTTATAGTTAATGTTGGCACTCAACGAATTGCATTTGTTGTAGATCAGCTTCTTGGTCAAGAAGAGGTTGTAATTAAACCCTTAGGGGCGATGTTACAGGATACTAAGGGTCTGGCAGGAGCGACTATTACAGGTGACGGTCGCATTGCTTTAATCATTGATTTTCCAGAATTAATGAATGCCTACGCAAACAGAGGCTATTAAGATTTGTTTTCTACCATAGTTAAAATTGAGCGGATTTACTGACATATGGATATTTTGAGCATTGCCGGTCTACTCATTGGTTTTGGTGCTATCCTAGGAGGACAGCACCTTGAAGGCGGCCATCTTAGCTCTATACTCAATTCCGTTGCGTTTTTAATTGTAATGGGAGGAACTGTAGGTGCGGTTATGCTACAAACACCACTCAATACATTCTTACGCTCCCTACAAATGTTGTCTTGGGTATTTATCCCCCCTAAGTTATCACCCGATGAAACACTTGAAAAAATCATAGAATGGAGTCAAATTGCACGGCGAGAAGGCTTAATGCGACTTGAAGCTATTGCAGCTGATGAAGAAGACCTATTCATGCAAAAAGGATTACAGCTTATTGCTGATGGTTCAGAACCAGAAATCGTTCGAGAAGTATTAGAAACAGATCTTGATCTGCAAGAAGGTCGAGATATAGAGGCATCAAAGGTCTACGAAGCACTAGGTGGCTATGCTCCTACCATAGGTATTATTGGTGCCGTTATGGGGCTTATCCATGTTATGGGTAACCTAGCCGATCCTGCATCTCTCGGTTCGGGTATTGCTGTCGCTTTTATCGCTACTATTTATGGCGTTACATTTGCCAACCTACTTTTTCTACCGGTTGCAGGCAAGTTAAAAACATTGGTACTTCGCCGTAGTCATTTACAGATGATGATAACTGAAGGCTTAATTAGTGTTGCCGCAGGTGATAACCCTCGGAATATTGAAAGCCGCTTACAAGCCTACCTCAATTAGCTTACTCTTATGGCACGTAAAAAAAGAGTTGAAGATCACGTAAACCATGAACGATGGCTTGTCTCTTATGCTGATTTCATCACCTTACTATTTGCTTTTTTTGTTGTTATGTATTCGATATCATCAGTCAATGAAGGTAAGTACCGTGTGTTATCAAATACGCTAGAAAATGTATTTGTAGAATCCAAACGCAGTATAGATCCCATCCAAGTAGGAGAAATTAGCCGAGGTAGTGGTGACTCGTCGAAACAAGGTGCTTCGGGACTGGAAATTAACTTACTAGAGCTTGCTCCGATAGAGACATATACCCCTCCTCCGGTTGCCGAAGAAATTATTGAAACAATCGAAGAAATATCTCAACTATTCAATAATTCTTTATCTGAATTAATTGAAAATGATGATGTCATTATCAAATACGGTGAAGATTGGTTAGAGTTAGAAATTAAATCAAGAGTACTCTTTGAAAGTGGTGAATCTCGCTTAGAAAAGAGTGCTGTACCCATAGTTTCTAAGGTTGCAACGATCCTTAATGACTACTCAAATCCAATCCAGGTTGAGGGGTTTACTGATAATTATCCAATAAATACACCTAGATTCCCATCAAATTGGGAACTGTCTGCAGCTCGTGCAGCCAGTGTTGTACACCTGTTAGATATTGAAGGTATTCAAGCTAGTCGAATGTCGGCAATTGGTTATGGTGAATTTAAACCCATTGCCGATAATTCATCAAAAGAGGGGCGTCAAAAAAATCGTCGGATCGTACTTCTGGTACTCGGTAGTGATGAAAACCTTCGAAAAATTGAAACATTTAAGAGCCCTTCTAAAAAGAAGAACTTACCGTCAACAAGATGACAGTAGCAGTAGTAATTTCACAAATTAATGGCATGAATAGTGCTTAATATTTAAGAAAGTTAATGCGTAATTTTGTAACCGTATTATGTAGAATGGTGTTAAGGACACAAAATAAATGAGTGAATTAGATAATGAAGAAGACAATGATCCGGTATTACAGTGGGTTACTTACCGCCTAGAAGATGAGATTTATGGTATCAATGTAATACAAGTACAAGAAGTCCTGCGTATCATTGAAATCACGCCTGTTCCGGGTGCACCTGATTATGTATTAGGTATTATAAACCTCCGTGGTAGCGTTGTAACCGTAATAGATACTCGTCGTCGATTTGGATTAATGCCCAAAGAAAGTGATGACTTTACACGTATTATCGTTGCAGAAATCAACAATAATGTTATCGGTATGTTAGTTGATAGCGTCTCAGAGGTGGTTTACTTACATCAATCAGAAATTGATACTGCACCGAGTGTTAATAGTGATGACAATTCACGTTTCATTCAAGGTGTGACTAACAGGGAAGAAGGTTTACTCATTTTAGTCGACGTCAACAAACTATTAGCCGAAGATAAAGCTCCCGATTTCTTTTAACATCGAGGTGATAGTATGTCAGAGGAAATAAAACCAACGCAAGCACTGACACCATCACCACTCGTAAAGTCATCACCTGATGATAAAGAACATAAACAATCTAAAAAACACGATAAAGCCAAACAAGAAAATGAAAATACTGACCTTTCACAAAAAAAGAAACGCCGAGGCTTGTTTGATGAGTATGTTTAAAATAACCAAATTAAAGTGGGGTCAATATAATGACATTATTACTTATTGCTGCTAGCAGCTTACTTTTAACACTTATTGTGGCAACTGCATCTTATCGCCTTTATAAACTTAACCAGGCACAAGCTAAAAACATTGCCAGTCTGCAAAATCAATTATCAACACTATGTGCCGGTGCGGTAGGTACTGACGAGCGTATTCTACAATTTGGCTTATTACTTAATCAACTAAAAGAATCTCAAAACACACTCAGTTTAAGTGTGCCAACACAACATAATTACGACCATGCTATTCGCTTAGCCCGAAAAGGAATTGATATTAATCAACTGATTGATAATTGTAATTTAAGTGATGAAGAAGCCCATTTAATTGATAGATTACATGGTTCTAATAACGAAGCGGTGAAACAAGAACTGCACTAAAAAGGTATTTCAGACTGCGGCTTCCCAATCAAATAGCCTTGAATATAGTCAATACCATAGTCTTTTAATAAGTTCATGGTACTTTGATGTTCTACAAATTCAGCCACTGTTTTTTTACCTAAACCATGTGCAATATCAATCATAGACTTCACTAATAATTGATCAACAGGATCACTTTCTAAGTTAGTGATAAATCCACCATCAATTTTCAGAATATCAACAGGGAAGTGTTTCAAATAACTGTATGAGTTGAAGCCCGCACCAAAGTCATCTAAGGCAAAACCACACCCAAGCGAACGTAACTCTTTAACCACTTTTTTAGTTTGTTCGAAGTTAGAAATTGCCGATGTTTCCGTTATCTCAAAAATAATTCGACTCGGATCTACACTAGTTTCGACTAGTTTCTTTTCTACTAAAGGATATAACTTTTGATCTAGGAATATATTACTCGATAAATTAATTGCTAAGGATATATGCTTAGGCATCGTTCGTATTAAGTTGAAAGCATGATTAACAACCCATAA
>DAOUSV010000086.1 GCA_030627065.1 Piscirickettsiaceae bacterium
CCGATGCCATTATGCATAAGGATGCGATAGAATACCGTCAATTAGTCTCAACTACCAATACCTATGGCAAATCACACATCACATCATATTATTTCTTCAGTTGCCACTGCTGAATACGAGATCAAAAAATCATTGTTTATTGGTGAAATATCACCGTGCAAGAATGAACAAGAAGCCATGCAATATCTAAGAAAGTTCATATCAAAACACCCAAATGCTAACCATTTAGCCTTTGCGTGGCGGATTAGACAAGAAGATGGCTTTATCAATGAGCGAAGTAATGATGGTGGAGAACCTTCTGGCACTGCGGGTCGCCCAATTCTTGCACCACTAGAAGGTAACGGAATTATTGATGCCGTTGTCGGTGTTATTCGTTATTTTGGTGGCGTTAAATTAGGTACTGGTGGATTAGCAAGAGCCTATGGCACAGCGGCTAAACTTGCTATTGAAGGTACAGCAGTCATTCCATGGGTTGAAATGGCAAAACTTAATCTTACAATAGATTATTCACAATTACAAATGCTTGAATATCAATTAAACAAATGTCATGGACAGATTATTGAACAACAATTTACCGACAGTGTCACGGTCACTATTTCTTTACCATTATCAGCAAAAAAAGAAATCGAACAACAGTTTTCTGGCTATTAATTTAACTTAACCAAAATTTATCTTAGCTTCAAGATCATTACGTGAATCAGCATTCCGTAATGCTTGACCAAGGCTGATTTTTCCATCTGTATAAAGTTGCAACAAGGCCGTATCAAAGGTTTGCATTCCTCTAGCGCCACTATTATTCATCGCTTCTTTAATTTCGTTTAATTCACCTTTAAGAATCAAATTCGAAATATGGGGAGTACACAACATAACCTCAATAGCAGCACAACGCTTACCACGAACATCTTTAATTAAGCGTTGAGAAATAACAGCCGCTAAATTTGTAGAGAGATCCATAAATAATTGTTTATGTGATACCTGAGGGAACATATTGATAATACGCTCCATCGCCTGATTAGCATTATTAGCATGCATGGTTGAAACACAAAGGTGCCCTGTATTTGCTAGCTCTAAAGCCGCTTCCATCGTTTCTCGATCACGGATTTCACCCACTAAAATAACATCCGGAGCTTCACGCAAACTAGCTTTAAGGGCTCGGGCATATGATTCGGTATCAACACCTACTTCACGCTGATTGACGATACAGTTTACATTTGGATGGGAAAACTCAACAGGATCTTCAATAGTTAAAATATGATCCGATGAATTATGATTTCGGTGATTGAGCATGGCTGCAAGACTGGTTGATTTACCAGAACCTGTCCCCCCCACCATCAATAACAGCCCACGTTTAGCCATAATTAACTCCAGCATGACTTCAGGTAAATCTAATTGTTTTGCTGTTGGAATTTCTGTCGGGATTAAACGTAAAACAATCGCTACAGTACGTCTTTGATAAAAAACATTAACGCGAAACCGAGCACTGCCGTCCGGTAGTTCTATAGCAAAATCAAGATCTTTAGTCTTCTCAAACTTTTCAATCTGCTCATCATTCATAATGGCATAGGCGGCAGATTTGGTTAACTCGGCTGTAAGCTCATAATCATCCATTTTTATAGCATGACCATGCACCTTGCTTTTAACGGGTGCCCCTGCAGTAATAAATAAATCTGAACCTTCCAGCTCGACCATTTTGGTTAAATAAGGGAGTAAATCCAAACCACCTTCAGGACACTTACCAAATAACGTTATATTTTCAGGTACTGTTTCACGGTTTTGTTCTTCTCGTTTATCGTGTGTAACAACAATAGTCATGCCACCATCATCAAGAACTTTTACTTCTGCAATTAACTTTTTTCCATCTAAAACAGATGCCACAAAACGAACACTTTTATGAACAGATAACTGTAACTTCTGCGTCTCCATCGCTAACTCATCAAATATATCATTCATATTTTCTTCATCAGTCGTTGCATTGCCTACAGTTCGTTCTTGACCATCAAGCATGACTCTAGGTACCGTACCTGTTGAAAAACTCAGATTAGCGGCACTTTTATCAATCATGAGTGTTAAATATGGTGAAATATCCATTCTGGTTTCCGATTCAATAAATTATGTTATTTAAGATTATATATAGTCAATATAACTAAATTTGGTTTTATATTCGATCATTGTCATCATCGCGTAGCTCCCATTTTTCTCCTCCTTCAATATCGCCCTCTTTAGCCAGCTTGATTTTTAAGCGAACTTCATTTGCTGAATCAGCATTTCTAACGGCTTCTTCAAAGCTAATACGACCTTCTTGATATAAATCAAACAAGGCTTGGTCAAATGTCTGCATACCTAATTCACGCGATTTTCCCATAACCTCTTTAATAGTGCCGACTTCACCTTTCATAATCATGTCAGAGATTAAAGGTGTATTAATGAGGATTTCAATAGCGGCTACACGGCCACCATCAATTGTGCGAATTAAACGTTGAGAAATAATGGCGCGTAAATTCAATGCAAGATCTTGCATCAACTTGATATGCTTTTCGTGTGGAAAAAAACCCAAAATACGGTCAATTGCTTGGTTAGCATTATTTGCATGTAAAGTAGCCAATGCCAAATGCCCTGTCTGGGCAAACTCAACGCCAAAGTCCATAATTTCTTGATCACGAATCTCACCAAGAACAATCACATCAGGCGCTTGTCTTAATGTATTGTGTAATGCGGCTTCCCAATCATCAGTATCAACGCCTACCTCACGCTGCATAATGATGCAATTTTTATGAGCATGCACATATTCAATAGGGTCTTCAATGGTGATAATATGGCCATAACTGTTTTCATTACGATGATCCAGCATTGCCGCCATTGATGTCGATTTACCAGAACCTGTGCCCCCTACCATTATGACCAATCCATTTTTTGTCATAATGATATCTTTCATAATATCAGGGAGTTTCAATTGTTCTATAGTCGGTATTTCTGAGGCAATAACACGCATCACCAGACCTTGCTGACCTTGTTGGACATAAGCATTAACACGGAATCGACAGAGATCTGCAGGTGCAATGGCAAAATTACACTCTTTAGTTTCTTCAAACTGTTTGAGTTGCTTATCATTCATAATACATTGCGTTAATGATTTAGCATCATCTTCCGTCAATGGATGGTCTGTTAAGGGTGTCATATGCCCTTTCAATTTGATTGCTGGTGGAAACCCAGCCGTGATAAACAGATCAGAACCACCTTTATCTAGCAGGATCCTCAATAGTTTTATCATCAGTGACATGGCTTCATTTCTTTCCATATCTTTACTGCCTTATCTTTGTATATAGGTATTGCAAAATATAATATATATATATGATTTTTACCAGCCCTTAAGGCTGGAACATTCTCAACAAGCTCATTAATGTCATGATTTCTATAAGAAAAATTATTTTATGTGAAATTAAATAGAAGAAGGAAACATATTCTGTGAAATAATTTTGCCTAGAAAGCAATAAAAGCAGCACTTTTCTGATAGAAAAGGACTGTTGTTAGTGAATAAATCACATAAATTCGAGTGCAAAGCCTTTATTCTTTACAAAACGAATAACTTTAGATTTGATAACCGGCGCACCTTCCATTTCTAGTGTCTGCACAGCAACTTCATCGCCTAAAATGATAAAGCCTTGCGTGGGACATTCAACAAATAATCCGCCCTCAGAAAAATCAGTCATTTCAAGCACTCTCTCATTTCCAGGTGAAATTATCACTCTCACTTTTGCTTTGTGATCTATACGCTCATGTCGACGGTCTTGTATTTTACCAGCCATAACGATTATCTTTATCCCTAAAACATTACCAAATCATACATTTAAGTAAGATGTATGATTATCCTAACATCTTACTTTTACCATAAAATTCTCAAGCATAGTTAGATAACGTTTAATTGGCTGGCAATGAAACCGATCAATCCGCCGAATACACCGCCCCAAACAACAAGCCAGCCTAAGTGCTTTCGAATCATTGTTTGAATAATATCTTTTACCATATTAGGCGTAAGCTCATCCAATCGAGCATTCACTACCTGTTCAATCTGTTGATGAATATCTTGACTGACAGAGTCACTGCTCAGTTTATCCTTAACATTTTGTTGAAAGGAGTCACTATGCGCCATCTCATTCAAAGATTTTTTCATCTTGATGATAAACGGTTCTTTAAGTGGTATTAATGCACTAGCACCACCAAACATCCCCAACATACTACCAAATGATGATTCCATAATCGTTTCAACTAAACCATCGAATATTGGATTCATGTCTGTTTCATCAATCACATCATGAAAATCAAGTTGATGTTCGGCATCTTTTGTCACCATTTCACTAAAGAAACGGTCAAGGTTTTCCTTGCTAAAGAATTGCTCCATCACCAAGTTATTAATGCCCAGTTTGAAATCTTCAAAGCGAGCACTAATCACACCTGAACCATATAGCCCAGGTACTTTTTCAAATAGCATATGAATAGCGAGTGAATTAGTCACGCTTCCCGCTAAGGCAAATAGACCTATTGATAAGATTGGATCGCGTAATGGCGACGCGACAATAAGCCCCGCGCCAACAAAACTTGCAGCAATCGTATTTGTTATAAGACTTTTATTCATCAACCCACTTACTCAATGCCGCTATGATTTTAGTAGCTTGATCTTTGCTTGAAATATTGAACTTTGAACGCTGGCTATATTCACCATTACGTTTTTGATAGCGGCGAATAGTGTATTTGTCAGCACCAAACTCACCAGTTTTTCGATCAAGATCTTGATAGCGGTAAATCAATGTTGCCCATGCACCTTTCGTTAATACGACTTTATCCAGCTCTTTCACTGTCATATCGTCGCCTTCCATATATTCTACGGTTAGTTCATCTACTGTTTCAGCCATTGTCTTTTCCTATTTATTTGAATAATGTGTAAAAAATTGAGTCAATACCTTATTTAGCATATAGGCATCTCGGCTTCCTGCCAATTCACGAATTGAATGCATGGCAAATGTTGGCACACCAATATCGATTGTTTTAACGCCTAAGCTACCTGCTGTAATAGGACCAATGGTACTGCCGCAGCCCATATCTGTTCGTACCACGAAGTCTTGTACAGGTACTTTAACCTGCTCGCATAATTGGCGAAAATAAGCACTAGACTCACTATTCGTTGCATAACGTTGATTAGCATTCGTTTTGATAACCGGGCCATGATTTAATTTTGGACCATGTTCAGCATCATGTTTATCTGAATAATTTGGATGAATTGCGTGGGCATTATCTGCAGAAATCATCATTGAGCGTTGCAACATTCGATGATATTGCTCGATATCTGGACATAAACGCGACAATACAGACTCTAAAAATGACCCTTGTGCACCAGAGGTCGATACACTACCGACTTCTTCATGATCAGTACATACCAATAAGCTAGCCTGTGCTGTATTACCATTAATTAATGCTGTTAAGCCGATATAACAACTCAATAAATTATCAAGCCGGGCACTACTTATAAAATCATCATTAAACCCGGTCACTGCGGCTGGCTGGGTGTCATATAAGCTAATTTCATAATCCACAACCTTGCTAATATTTAACTGTGGCTGTTCTTTTAATATCTGCTGTTGTAATAATTCACGGAAATCAACCGACTCATCGTCAGCTATTTGCATAATAATTGGTGGCAGATGTTTTTGTGAATTTATATTCCGTTTTGAGTTTGCATCACGATCAAGATGAATAGCTAAACTTGGAATTGTTGCTATTGCCTTATTAAAATCAACTATGGCATGGTTGAGTTGCTGTTTTGTATCAAGGTAACTCACCCGCCCTGCCAGTGATAAATCACGATCAAACCACGGATTTAATAATGCACCACCATAAACCTCAACACCTAATTGCAATAAGTTATGCGTCACTGTTTCAGGCTGTGGCTTGACCTTCAAACAAGGGCTGTCCGTATGAGCACCCACCATATTGAATCCAGTGTCAGGTAACGGTGTCTCAGGTAAGATGAATGCAATAATAGACGAGGAATTTCGCGTTACATAATAACGTCCTACAGGTAATTCGCCCCAGGTATCCAGTTCATTTAATGCCTTAAAACCATGAGATTCCAACTGTATAACCATGGCAGAAACAGCATGAAATGGTGTTGGTGAATCATTTAAATATGATAATAAACCATTATTGAAATCGTCTAATGATGTGGGCATTACAGTCACTTTATTTGAGATTTAAACACGTCATCATACCTAATTTGCTACTCCACTCAACTAAAAATTAATTAAAGCTTGATTTATAATCAGAGCCTCTCTACAATGCGGCTCTTTCTTGGGGTGTTTAGCTCAGCTGGGAGAGCATCGCCCTTACAAGGCGAGGGTCGGGGGTTCGATCCCCTCAACACCCACCAAGAAA
>DAOUSV010000084.1 GCA_030627065.1 Piscirickettsiaceae bacterium
AGGCCCTTATCAATTTGGCTTGCAAACACAAAATATTCAAGCAGAAGAGGCATTAGGTGTTATGCAAAATACACTACAAAGCTTCATCAAAAATGGCCCAACAAAAGAAGAATTAATCGCCGCAAAACAAAATATCACCGGCGGCTTCGCTTTACGAGTGGATAGCAATAGCAAGATCGCCGGTTATTTAGCTATGATTGGGTTTTATGATCTGCCATTGAGTTATTTAGATACCTTTAAAGCCAGTGTGAACGCTGTAACAGTTGAGGATATTAAAGATGCGTATTCACAACGTATTCATGCAGACAAAATGATTACGGTGATGGTCGGTGGCAAAGCAGAATAAATTAAAACAAATAGGGCAATGTCGCATTATCGCAGGCAAGTGGCGTGGGCGAAAATTGGCTGTTGCCGATGTCGAAGGCTTAAGGCCGACACCTGATCGTGTGCGCGAAACGGTGTTTAACTGGCTGCAACCTTATATAGGCAATGCGGTGTGTTTAGATTTGTTTTCCGGTAGTGGCGCATTAGGATTTGAAGCCGCTTCGCGTGGTGCAGGCCTAGTCACTATGGTGGAGTTAAACACTCAAGCCGCCAAACAGTTGCAAGAGAACTGCCAAACATTATCAGCAGATAATTGTCAGATAGAACAGCAAACAGCACAGCAGTTTATTGCTAAAACAACACGACAATATGATCTTGTTTTTATCGATCCGCCTTATCAAGCTGATTTGTGGACAGAAGTCGCCCAGCAATTAGTGGATAACAAGGTGCTTAGTGATAATGCGAAAATATATTTAGAATGCTCAAGCAAAGGCGAGTTGCCATTACTACCGAAGAGCTGGTTATTACTGAAAGATAAGACATCGGGTGAAGTACGCTATTGCTTGTTTGAATATGGCGTTTAGATGAATAAAACACTGAAAACAGCATTATTTACCACACTGATTCAACTGCCCGTCATCCTGTGGCAGCATATGTTTATTGCGATGTATATTCACCACACAACACGTGTTCTTTATTTTGAATCATCGAACATTACGATACTATTTTCAATGATTTTGGCTACTTTTTCTCTGGCGTATTGTAGCGAAAAAATCAATCAAAGCCGTTGGCTAATTTATTGGTTGATTCCTTTAGCACTCATTGTTGCTCTGGTTTTCGATAGTAATTTTATCATGCAGATTATATTGTTCTTGAGCTATTTATTATGGATGCTTTTGGCTAAACCTATTGTTGTGCATAAAGTTGAGAATTACTATGAGGGCGTGAAAGTTGACGAGGTGATTTATAAACGATTCAGAACGTTCAATCAAGCTGAAAAATACCTAGAAAAGAAACTGGATACGGTGTTGAGGGAACTAGCCAAAGAGTCGAAAGATGTTGATGATTTAAATCAACGGTATATGCAAAGTGATAACGACTATCGAATACATGATGATAACAGTGATTCCTTACTTTTTAGTAGTTTATGGTATGTGAAAAAACACAGTAGTGGGGTGTTTGATGAGCTTGGAAAAGATGCTGATATAAGCGGTTTTATGGATTTACTTAAACGAGGCAACCTGCCTGATGATGATCGCGTTGTGCCTAACTGGATGAAAATTAAAAACCGGCAATTTAGTGATGTCGATTTTTTACACAATACTGTTGATGGCATTATTGCATTGAGTAGTGAGGAATTTAATGAGTTTGTTTCAAGTTCAGATAATGGCTTGTTATTCACGTTTCTTAGTACATTGAGCGACAACGAAATTGAACGGTTTTCTCAATATAATGATGATGTCGTTCAACTTGATCCAGAAAAAGGCGCAGATAGCCCAAGAGTACAATTTAAAAATGGGATGAAGCAGGTAAAAATTGATGAAATAACCGATGAACAACGTGCCAGAGCAGCACTTGAAATGCCATTAATGATTACTTTTTCAAAGAATATTTGTCATCGGGCTATGGACTTCCAAATAATTACACAAGAAAAATTCTTCGATTTTGAAAATGATGACTTTAGAAAATATGAAGGACATTTAGTTAAAGTGATTTGGGAAGAAATGAAATATATCCCGGATCATTTTGAGCAAGTTCTCGACCATTTCAAAGACTTTTACGAAGAATATAATAACGAGCATAAAAAGTATTTTGTTCATTTAGCCAAACGGTTTGGACAGCTCATTGCTGTTTTAAATAACGTAGTTGTAAAAACTCAAAACAGAGAAACATCACTTAATTGGTTTACAAGCAAAGCGGTTGAATATGAATTACTTGGGGATGTGGAAATATCGGTTAGTGCCAGTAAAAAAGCAGCTATTGATGAAAAATTAATTAACTTTCTAACATTGACCTTTTTAGGAATTTATCATGAAAATGATGATAACCACCTTGAATCACTGATAAACACAGTTGAAGCACTGTTTGAGTACTATCCTGTCAATCGTGTGGCATGTGAATATGCAATGGTTGAAATGATGAAGTCCGTCGCACTTAAAGATGTGAAAGTAGCTAATGCCAATCAATTTATTGCCTTTTTCGAAACCTTGCCACGATTTTATGATGTTTTAAACTATGACCGAATTGTTGAGTTAAAAGAGTTGATTAATCACACTTTGGCAAATGAAAAACCACAAGATAATGCTATTTTTGATCAAGATGGTGTTAAGAGTAAAATGATTTTACTTAATTATTTAATCGATATGGAATACTTGTATTACGAAGGACTCAGTAATGAACAAGAAGTTTAACGCCATTTGGCAGCAACGAGGCGCGATATTGGGTTGGATTTTTCTGACTGTGTTTTTGGGAGGGATTACTTATGCAGTATTTAATCCTGATTCTTTAGAGTCACCTCCGCCTGGTGCTTATGATAACTTTAAAGAAAAACAAAGCTATGACAAAACCAAAGGGGTTATTGATGCGGCAACACGAGATGTGTTGAAAAATTTATAAATGGATAATAATAAGCACCCAAAAGGTAAAGTTGTAGATAGTTCTGATGATAAGGAAATGCTTAAAATGGCGGCCTATTTTAGCCAAAAAGAATTAAGTAACACAGAATGGACTCTCGGACTTATTGCTAGCGTGATATTTTATGGCGTTGGTTTTGGTATGATTATTCTACTAATAATTAAAGCCGGTGGAAGATGATGAATAAGGTAGGAGAACAGTGAATGAATACAACAGCAATTTATCCAGGTACATTTGATCCAATCACTAGCGGTCATATTGATTTAGTGGTTCGCGCCAGCAAGTTGTTTGATAAGATCATTGTTGCCGTCGCGATCAACCCAAGTAAGGCGCCAATCTTTAGTTTAGATGAGCGCGTGGCCTTAGCATCACAAACATTATCTGAGCTAAAGAATGTCGAAGTCTGTGGCTTTGAAGGCTTGTTAGTCGATGTTGCTAAGCAAAATAGTGCCAATGTGATTCTTCGTGGTTTACGCGCTGTTTCTGATTTTGAACATGAGTTTCAACTTGCCGGTATGAATCGAAAAATGCAGCCAGATATTGAAACTATGTTTCTCACTCCGGCTGAGCAATACACATATATATCATCGAGTTTAGTGCGTGAGATTGCCGCATTAGGTGGTGATGTGTCGGACTTCGTTGCACCGTGTGTGAAGGATGCATTGCACGCTAAATTGGTCTGAATGAAAAATACTCGTTAAAATTGTAGAGATAAGTTTAATTTGGAGTGGTAAATGTCGTTATTTATAACGGATGAATGTATTAATTGTGATGTTTGTGAGCCGGAGTGTCCGAATAGTGCAATAACACAAGGCGATGAGATTTATGAAATCGCTGTCGACCTTTGTACCGAGTGTGTCGGTCATTTTGATACACCGCAATGTGTGGAAGTTTGCCCTGTAGATTGTATTCCTAAAGATCCAGAAAATGAAGAAACGCAAGAGAAGCTACAAGCCAAATATGAAATATTGATGGCGGCTAAATAAGCGATTATCGATGCCTTACTGGCAAAGCAATCGCATCCACGACAATGGTGATGTTTCTTGCTTCAGAATGAGAGCGTTTGTTTAAGCTAATATTGGAATATCGTTTACCTTGTCGCCATTGAGGAATATAAACGATAGGGTAGCTATAATTTCCTTCGCGTCCTTTTGCGTAGTCAAAAGTCAGTAAGCCATCGTAATATTTGATAGTCACTTCTGTTTGATAACGAGGTCTTTCTGGGTGATAGAATAAAACAGTTTTCTGTTCACCATCTGCAATTCGGAGTGAAATTGGGCTGTATGTACGATGTTTTCTATTCATACGTACTGTGCCGCCAAAGATAGTCACGCGTAACAGGTCACCTTCTACACCGGATGCGCCAGAGTAAATTTGTTGTGCGTGTTGCTGGCGGGCTTCAATTTCTAGCTGTTGTTGTTTTTCTTGTTCGAGAGCAATTTTAGCTTCTTCAATACGGCGTTGTTCTTTAAGCACTTCCATTTGTTGATAATGCATTATGGCTTGTTTACGTTCAGATTGAGATAAAGTATCCCAATTGTCTTTAGATACTCCATAAATTGAGGGCGTACATGCAAATAAAAGTAATGCTAGAAGGAGAGGAACTAATAATCTCATTATTTATATCCGTATATATTATGGTAGAATTGACTTAAAAATTATAGTCAATTATTCAAATCATGACAATTAAAAAAGAAAAATTACAAGGTGAGCAATCAGGATTGATTCCTATCACCGTGCTTGAAGAAATGGTGAGTAAGCTGTTAACGCAGAATAATCGCCGTGCCTTAATGTCTGGTTTTGTTGACTTAATTAAAAGCTGGCATAAGCCCAAAAAAGTTCAACTTTTTGCCGATGGCCTCCGTGGAATTATGGGGCACCGAAGTCAAGAATTAGCTGATATCCAAGTGAGCGATTTGTTAAAAATTAACTCATCATCAATATCACTTTCTGATGATGGTTATATTTATAAAGCCGTAGAAACGCAAGAAATACAAATTATAAATAATACTCAATCACATCTCGTTGATTTGTATATTCCACTTATGCTCGGAGACGTTGTTGGTGCCATTCTTGTTGTTCAAGGTATCTCTTTTGAACCGATGAATAAGAAAATATGGCAACAGATGCTTGCTTCATATACGCATATACACCGAATTCTGTACTCAGGAGAAATCGATCCATTAACGAATTTAATGAATCGGGCATCGTTTGATAGCTTATTGAATCAAACCATTACAGAAAAGAAGTTATCACCAGAAAATAGCTATTTTGCATTGATGGATATTGATTTCTTTAAGAAAATTAATGATAATTTTGGTCACTTATACGGTGATGAAGTACTAATTTTATTAGCTCGGGCAATGGCAGAGTCATTTCGAAGTAATGATTGGCTGTTCCGCTATGGTGGTGAAGAGTTTGCGGTGGTTTTGCATCATTTAGATCATGATGAAGCAATAAGCTCTTTAGAGCGTTTTCGTCGAAAGATTGAAGAAACAAACTTTCCGCAAGTAGGTCAAGTGACTATTAGTATCGGATTTAGTGCTATCGTTGCTCATGAACCATCAAGTAGCTTGATTGACCGTGCCGATCAGGCTCTTTATTACGTGAAAAATAATGGTCGAAATCAAACCTTATGTTATGAAGATTTGGTTAAACAAGGTGTTCTAGGACAAACGGTTCAAGAAACAGGTGATATTGAACTGTTTTAGCTTTATATCAAGTGATTGGTGCGGTATCCTTGTACGATTGAATTGATAGTAAAAGATAGCCATGACACAAGAATATAATCCTGCCAAGATAGAAACTGCCGTTCAACAATGGTGGCATAAAGAGCAAACATTCCGCGCTGTAGAAGATTCTACTAAAGAAAAATACTATTGCCTTGCGATGTTTCCTTACCCAAGTGGTCAGTTACATATGGGTCATGTGCGTAATTATACAATTGGTGATGTGATCTCTCGCTATCAACGAATGCAAGGCAAGAACGTTTTACAACCTATGGGTTGGGATGCTTTTGGTTTACCCGCTGAAAATGCAGCGATTAAACATAAAGTGCCACCGGCAAAATGGACCTATCAAAATATTGATTATATGCGTGATCAACTTAAGCGTTTAGGCTTGGGTTATGATTGGAAACGTGAACTAGCAACCTGTACACCGCAATATTATCGTTGGGAACAATGGTTATTCACTCGCCTATTTAAAAAAGGCTTAGTGTATAAAAAAACAGCGGCCGTGAACTGGTGTCCGGTTGATGAAACCGTATTAGCGAATGAGCAAGTGATTAATGGCTGTTGCTGGCGTTGTGATACCGAAGTAGAGAAGCGTGAAATTCCCCAATGGTTTATGAAAATCACCGACTATGCGGATCAATTAATTGATGATTTAGATCAGCTAGATGGTTGGCCTGAACAAGTTAAAACCATGCAAGCTAATTGGATTGGTCGCTCAGAAGGCTTAGAGGTTAAGTTTGGTCTGACTGATTCTG
>DAOUSV010000066.1 GCA_030627065.1 Piscirickettsiaceae bacterium
ATGTTGATCACTGTACGCGGCTTTGTCATGCCTCATCGGTTGTAGCATTGCTAGAATGTTTAGGATCAGGTGCTGTTTCAAATCCTGTTTCTGATGTTGATAAGGCTGAAGTGATTGTTATTATAGGTGCAAACCCAACGGTTAATCACCCCGTTGGTGCAACATGGATGAAAAATGCCATGCGTCGAGGTACCAAGTTAATCCTAATGGATCCTCGCTCGACTGATTTATCACGTCAAGCGACCCATCATTTAGCCTTTAAACCGGGTAGTGATGTGGCAATGTTGAATGCAATGATGCACACCATTGTTGAAGAAAACTTAGTTGATGCTGACTTTATTGCCAGTCGTACTGAAGGCTATGAAGCGATGAAGTTGCATCTTAAAGCATATTCACCTGAGTTAATGGCAGATATTTGTGGCATTGATGCTGATACTTTACGTCAAGTTGCACGGTTATATGCCTTATCGAAAGGCTCAATGATCCTTTGGGGTATGGGTGTTTCACAGCATGTTCATGGTACTGATAATGCACGTTGTTTGATTTCATTAGCCTTGATGACAGGGCAAATTGGTCGCCCAGGTACAGGCTTGCATCCACTGCGTGGTCAGAATAATGTGCAAGGTGCATCTGATATGGGCTTAATACCGATGGTATTCCCTGATTATCAGCCAGTTGATGATGAAACAGCCCATGCTTATTTTGAAAAACTATGGGGCTGTGAATTAGATAACAAACCGGGCTTAACTGTTGTTGAAATCATGAATGCGATTCATGATGGTGATTTGAAAGGCTTATATGTGATGGGTGAAAATCCTGCCATGTCTGATCCTGATGCCAATCATGCACGTCAATCAATGGCTGATCTTGAACATATGGTAGTGCAAGATATCTTCTTGACGGAAACGGCGTATTTAGCCGATGTGGTGTTACCTGCCTCTGCATTTTCTGAGAAAACAGGGACATTTAGTAATACTGATCGTCTGGTTCAAATGGGCCGACAAGTGGTTAATCCACCGGGCGATGCCAAACAAGACTTATGGATTGTGCAAGAATTAGCACGAGGCTTAGGGCTTGATTGGAATTATAAAGATGCCTCAGAAGTCTTTGCTGAAATACGTAAAGCAGTTCCGACAATGGCGGGTATGACTTGGGAACGACTTGAGAAAGAAGATGCCATTGTTTATCCATGTTTGAAAGAAGGTGATGCCGGTGATCCGATTATCTTCACCGAGACATTTGAAAGTGCTAATGGCTTAGGTAAATTTGTGCCGGCTGATATTGTTGAGCCTGATGAACGACCTGATGAAGAATATCCTTTTGTACTCATTACTGGGCGGATGCTGGAGCATTGGCATACAGGCTCAATGACTCGTCGCTCTAATGTATTAGATGCCTTAGAGCCAGAAGCCGTGGCAACCATTAACCCGATTAGCTTAGAAGAAATGGGCATTAAACCGGGTGATTTGATTACCTTATCAACCCGTCGCGGTCAGATTTCAATGATTGCTCGAGCTGATGAATCAGTACCTACAGGTGCTGTATTTATGGCTTTCTGTTACTACGAAGCGGCAGTTAATAAACTGTCTAATGCAGCATTAGATCCATCGGCTAAGATTCCGGAGTTCAAATATTGTGCAGTGAAAGTGACTGGGGGAGGTGAGCGGTTGCAATTCCATAGTTATGGTGGTGGGCAAGCAGATAATAAACTGGCATAAGGTTTATATCCGTGACGATTCAAGCTGCAACTTTATAGCACTCATACTGACTAGGCTTGCTTCGTTATATTATTGAGCAATAGAATAACTATTACATCAATAACACGCCTCGCTATCACAGCCATTATAAGCACTAAAAAACTGCATCATGAATGATAACGGGTATATGTGTTAGGAAAGTAAAAAAGGGCATTATTGATAATGCCCTTTTTATACCTCAGACTTCCATTCTTGCTAAAATACCAGCAATAAAATTTGTAATAGGTTAATGAATTAAATAATGAAAATCCTGATTAGTAATGATGATGCCTATATGGCTGAAGGTATTACCGCTTTAGCAGAAGCAATGGCTACCTTAGGTGATATTACCGTTGTCGCACCCGATAGAAATCGTAGCGGCGCTAGTAATTCTTTAACCTTAGAAAATCCTTTGCGCGTTAATCAATTGAAGAATGGGATTTATCGTGTTGAAGGTACGCCAACAGATTGTGTGCATCTTGCGATTACCGGTCTATTAGATGAAGAGCCTGATATGGTGGTTGCTGGCATTAATGCTGGCGCGAACTTAGGTGATGATGTGTTGTATTCAGGCACTGTTGCCGCGGCAATAGAAGGCCGTTTCCTTGGTTTACCTGCTATTGCTATTTCATTGAATGGTCATACTGCAACACATTATGAAACAGCTGCTTGGGCGGCTAAAAAGTTAGTGCAGCAACTGCAAACATCTTCGTTGCCTGCCGATACTATTTTGAATGTTAATGTACCTGATATTCCGATTGATGAAATTACAGGCTTTGAAAGCACGCGATTAGGTCGTCGTCATAAAGCTGAACCGGTTATTAAGGAATTAGATCCTCGTGGTCGAGCAATGTATTGGGTGGGGCCTGCCGGTAAAGAGGAAGATGCCGGACCAGGCACTGACTTTAATGCGATTAATCGTGGCGCTGTTTCAATCACACCGTTGCAAATTGATTTAACCCGTTATGATGCTATTGATGGTGTTGCAAACTGGTTGCAAGGAATTGACAAATGATACCGAATCAACGCGGTATTGGCATGACATCTCAGCGAACGCGTGATCGTTTAATTTCACGATTAAAAGAACAAGGCATTAAAAATAGTGATGTTTTATCGGTAATTAAAGAGCTTCCTCGTCATTTATTTGTTGATGAAGCTTTGGCTAGTCGCGCCTATGAAGACACTGCATTACCAATAGGACATGGGCAAACGATTTCACGGCCTTTTATTGTTGCCAGAATGACAGAAATATTACTGGAAGGATTGCCGAAAAAGAAAGTGTTAGAAGTCGGTACTGGATCAGGTTATCAAACAGCCGTACTCTCTCGATTGACTGACCGAGTCTTTAGTGTCGAACGAATTTCACCTTTACAAAATCAAGCACGAGAACGTTTCTATCAATTAAAACTGAATAATATTAAATTAAAGCATAGTGATGGTAGCTGGGGTTGGCCTGAACATACGCTTTATGATGGCATTATTGTCACGTGTGCACCAGAACAAGTACCAGAAGAACTATTACGACAACTTGCACCTGGTGGGCGATTAGTGATTCCTGTTGGAGGTGTGAGTCAGTCACTTCGCGTTATTGATCGTAATGGTAATACATTTGAAGAAACTGAGTTAGATGCTGTTAGCTTTGTGCCTTTATTATCGGGACAAATTTAATGGGACTATTCTCATCACTGTATGCGAAAGTGATGCAATGGTCTCGTCACAAATATGCAATATATTGCTTGGCCGTAGTGAGTTTTAGCGAATCCTCATTTTTTCTAATCCCCCCTGATGTAATGCTTGCACCAATGACATTAGCCAAGCCAAATAAAGCATGGTTTTATGCAGGGATAACAACAATAAGCTCTGTGTTAGGTGGATTATTAGGTTATTTTATAGGTTCATTTGCATTTCAATATATTGAACCTTGGTTACTATCATCACATTATGTAGATGCCTTCCATCTTGCTGTAAGCTGGTTTGAGCAGTGGGGTTTTTGGGCAATACTACTTGCAGGCTTTACACCTATTCCCTATAAAGTATTTACCATTGCATCAGGTACATTAGGTATGGCATTAATTCCTTTTGTTCTAGGTTCTATTATTGGACGAGGAGCACGATTTTTCCTTGTTGCTGGCTTAATGAAATGGGGTGGTGAGAAGTTGGAATCTCAGTTACATGGATGGATGGACCGAATCGGTTGGGCGACTATTATCCTTGTTATTGTAGGCTATTTCTTGTTGCGTTAAATGATGAGAGTCTTTCTTGTATTACTCATTTTTATGTTGTCCGCTTGTGGTGGCAGTAGAACCGTAGCACCTGTTGGAAGCCAAGGATATAAATATAAAACTAGCACAAGTCAAAGTAAACATAAGGCATGGAAAACACCGGTAAGTTATAAAGTAAAAAGAGGTGATACCTTATATTCCATTAGTTGGCGTTATGGAGTGGATTATAAAACCTTAGCTAAAATTAATAATATTCGTTCGCCATATAATATTTATGTCGGACAAAAGTTAAAGTTCAAGTCTTATACTAAGACAGCTAAAACAAGTAAGAAAAAAGTAACAACGACTAAAAAGACGACGCAGAAAGCGTCAACATGGACCAATCAACGATTAACATGGCGCTGGCCCACCAAAGGTAAGGTTATATCGAGCTACTCTAAAAGTGCGACAGGCCGAAAAGGTATTAATATTTCAGGAAAAGCAGGTCAACAAATAATTGCCGCAGCATCAGGCAAGGTTGTTTACAGTGGTAATGGTTTGCCACGATACGGTAACTTATTGATTATAAAGCATAATGATGTTTATTTAAGTGCCTATGCACATAATAAGACACTGTTAGTTAAAGAGGGACAATATGTAAAATCAGGTCAGAAGATTGCCACATTAGGAAGAACTGGAACACAACAAAACCAATTGCATTTTGAAATAAGACGTAATGGGAAACCTATTGACCCTTTAAGATTTTTACCTAAGAAGTAGCTTACTTGGGCGCCAAGATAAGCTACAATACTCACCTTTATTTATATTGAACAGAAAGTTAAAGAGGAATTTACCTTGGAATTAGGTGCTACAACGCAACGAATTAAAGATCTCCGAGGTCGTAGCGACGATCTCAGGGGGTATCTTTGACTATGATGTTAAGGCTGATAAATTAGTAGAAGTAACACGAGAGTTAGAATCACCTTCTGTTTGGGACAACCCTGAGCACGCACAAAAACTAGGACAAGAGCGAGTTAGTTTAGAGCGTATTGTCACAACATTATCTAACCACCGTGAAATGCTCAATGATGCTAAAGACTTGCTAGAAATGGCAGTTGAAGAACAAGATCAAGATACATTTGATGCCGTACAGGCTGATTTAAATGAATTAGAAACAGCCTTAGCCAAGCTAGAGTTTCAACGTATGTTTTCTGGCAAGATGGATGCTAACAATGCTTATCTTGATATTCAATCAGGCTCGGGAGGTACGGAAGCGCAAGATTGGGCCAATATGGTTCTGAGAATGTATTTACGTTGGGGCGATTCTCAAGGCTTTAAGGTTGAGTTAGTCGAAACATCATCTGGCGATGTGGCTGGAATTAAAAGTGCGACGGTTCATTTTGAGGGTGAATATGCCTTTGGTTTATTACGTACAGAAACCGGAGTACATCGTTTAGTACGTAAATCGCCATTTGATTCTAGTGCTAAGCGACACACGTCATTTTGTTCAGTATTTGTTTATCCTGAAGTGAATGATGATATTGATATTGAAATCAATAAGGCTGATTTACGTGTTGATACCTATCGCGCCAGTGGTGCGGGTGGCCAGCATATTAATAAAACCGATTCAGCCGTGCGTATTACTCACGTGCCGACTAATACTGTTGTGCAGTGTCAATCTCAGCGTTCTCAACATAAGAACAGAGATACAGCAATGAGCTTATTAAAAGCGAAGCTGTATGAACTTGAATTGCTGAAACAAAATGAAGAGAAACAACTGGCTGAAGATGGCAAATCGGATATTGGTTGGGGAAGCCAAATCCGCTCTTATGTTTTAGATCAATCTCGTATTAAAGATTTACGCACTAATGTTGAAACGGGCAATACCCAAGCGGTTTTAGATGGTGATTTAGACTTATTTATTCAAGCATCTTTGAAATCAGGACTATAAAAATGACAAACGAAGTAGAACAAGATGAAAACCGACTCATTGCACAACGTCGTGAAAAATTGGCAGAATTACGCGAGAAGGGCAACGCCTTTCCGAATGATTTTCGTCGAGATGTAATGAATGCCGAGTTAGCGGTTGAATATGAAAATATCTCGGCAGAAGACTTAAAAGAAACACCACGCCGCGTTAAAATTGCCGGTCGTTTAATGACTAAACGAGTGATGGGTAAGGCAAGCTTTGCCAATATTCGTGATATGTCGGGTAATATGCAGTTATATGTAAAACGTGATGACTTAGCTGAAGGCGTTTATGCTGATTTTAAACGTTGGGATTTAGGCGATATTATTGCGGCTGAAGGCACAATGTTTCGTACTCAAAAAGGTGAGTTGTCAGTTTTAGTCGATGATATTCGTTTATTAACAAAATCATTACGACCTTTGCCTGAAAAATTCCATGGTTTATCAGATCAAGAGACGCGTTATCGTCAACGTTATGTTGATTTGATTATGAATGAAGTGAGTCGTGATACCTTTATTATTCGTACCAAAGTGATTGATGGTATTCGTCGATTCTTAATGGCTAAAAACTATTTAGAAGTTGAAACGCCGATGATGCATGTGATTCCCGGCGGTGCGACAGCAAAACCATTCGAAACACATCATAATGCGTTGAATATGCCACTATTTTTGCGTGTTGCCCCTGAATTATATTTAAAGCGTTTAGTTGTCGGTGGTTTTGAGCGTGTATTTGAAATTAACCGTAATTTTCGGAATGAAGGTTTATCAACTCGCCATAATCCAGAATTTACCATGGTTGAGTTTTATCAAGCTTATGCCGACTATAAAGACTTGATGAATCTAACCGAAGAAATGTTACGTACAGTGACTCAAGATGTATTGGGTACGTCACAAGTGCATTATCAAGGTACTGATTTAGATTTCTCAAAACCTTTCCACCGTATGACGATTATTGAGTCAATCTTACACTTTAATCCTGATATTACTGCTGAGCAATTATCTACATTAGAAGCCTCAACAGAGATTGCTCAAGGCTTAGGAATTCCACTTAAAGATAGTTATGGTCTGGGCAAAGTGCAAATTGAGATCTTTGAGAAAACGGTTGAACATCGCTTGATGGAACCAACCTTTATTACCGCTTATCCAACTGAAGTTTCACCGCTCGCTCGCCGTAGTGATGCCGATCCTTTTGTAACGGATCGTTTTGAATTCTTTGTTGGTGGACGTGAAATAGCTAATGGTTTCTCAGAGTTGAATGATTCAGAAGACCAAGCTGAACGTTTCCAAGCTCAAGTTGCTGAGAAAGATGCTGGCGATGATGAGGCGATGCACTTTGATGATGATTATATTCGTGCTTTGGAATATGGTATGCCGCCAACAGCTGGTGAGGGTATTGGTATCGATCGTTTAGTGATGTTGTTAACTGATGCGCCATCAATTCGTGATGTACTACTGTTCCCTCATATGCGACCAGAAGCATCTGAATAAGTAGAAAAATTATTAGTCAGGATGATTAATAAGACTTTAAGTGATTTAGATCGAACTTTTTAGATAAAGCTTCGCTCTAAATTATAAATACCGCATCAAAAGGAGTTTGAGCGAATGAGTAGTGATAGTTTAAGAGCAAGTAGTAGACGTGAAAATACGCGTCGGAAAGATGAGCGACGTGTTATTGATTTTATTTTTGGAAGTAAAGAATGGCTCGAGATGATTCAAGAGCATTATTTCTTGTGGCCGAAAAAAGATCAGCGAATGAGTGCTCGAAGAAGTCAAGAGCGTCGTGAGCTTGAGCGCCGTAGAAAGGATATGGGGCGAGACTTATTGTCTAAACAGCTAGAAAAAACAGTTGAACGCCTGACAGAAGAAGAAATGCAAGTGCTTAATGGACTTTGGACAAATTGAGTTGAATTATATTCTCGCCTCAAGCATACATACTTGGGGCGAGCGTGTTATCTTTCGAACCTAAAAGCCAAATAGAGCGATAGCTTCAGCGTATTCATCACTGTTTTCATC
>DAOUSV010000033.1 GCA_030627065.1 Piscirickettsiaceae bacterium
AATGGTTAAGCTTGAAGGTGGCGGTGCTGTTATCGAAGAAACAGTGCGTGAGCTCACTGAACGTGGAATTCCAGTATGTGGTCATCTTGGTTTATTGCCACAATCAGAGCATCGTTTGAGTGGTTATCAGTCACAGAAATGGAGTGATCAGGCAGTTGATAACTTGCTGAAAGATGCTGAAGGATTGCAACAAGCGGGTGCTGAAATGGTGGTGCTAGCTTGTGTGCCGGCAACAGTGGGTGCTCAGATAAGTGAGAAATTGACTATTCCTGTTATTGGCTTTGGTGCAGGGCGTTCGTGTGATGGTCAAGTCTTAATTCTATATGATATGTTAGGTATTTCAGCTGGAAAAACACAGCCGTTTAACCATGACTTCTTAGATGAAATGGGTAGTATCCCCAATGCTGTTAAGCAATATGTTGATGATGTGAAAAGTGGACGTTTTCCACAGTCACAACATGAGTACGAATGAAAATAGTATCATCTATCGCTGATCTTCGTCAGCAGGTTAAAGAATGGAAGCAAGCTGGGCAAACGATTGCATTTGTACCAACAATGGGCAATTTACATCAAGGGCATTTGTCGCTGGTGGAAAAAGCACGTGAACTTGCCGATAAAGTAATCGTTAGTATTTTTGTTAATCCATTACAGTTTAATGATAAGGCTGATTTAACGACTTATCCGCGTACATTGGCTAACGATAGTGAGCTGTTACGTTCGTTAGACTGTGATTTATTGTTCACACCAACGGAAGATACGATCTACCCTTTAGGTATGGATAATCAGACAATAGTTACTGTGCCGAATATGGATGATAAATTATGTGGGCGTCATCGAGGCGGGCATTTTGATGGTGTGGCAACGGTTGTTCTTAAGCTATTTAATATGGCGCAAGCGGATGTTGCCGTGTTTGGTGAAAAAGATTACCAACAATTACTATTAATCAAAACAATGGTTAAAGAGTTAGATTTACCTATTGATATTATCGGTGTTGAAACTTATCGGGAATCATCGGGATTGGCTATGAGTTCTCGCAATCAGTATCTGACTGAGTCTCAATGCAATCAAGCTGCCAGCTTACATCAAACTTTATTATCGCTAAAGCAGAAAATAGAGCAAGGTGAGCAAAACTTTTTAGTGTTACAACAACAGGCCATGACCACATTAACGGAACTAGGTTTTACGCCTGATTATGTTGATATTCGCTGTGCTAATGATTTAAAACAAGCGAATTCGGGTGATAAGCAGCTGAGGCTTTTAGCTGCAGCACAATTAGGCAGAGCTCGATTGATCGATAATATTGCCTGTAATCTTGATTGAATTACGCTAAAAAGCGATAATATGCCGTTAATTAACTACTGAATTGCCATAAATGCAACTGACTTTATTAAAAACAAAATTACATCGTGCCTGTGTGACTCATTCTGAACTGGATTATGAAGGTTCGTGTGCGATTGATGGAAAACTATTGGAAGCCGCTGGTATTCACGAATACGAGCAGATCCAAATATATAATGTTGCCAATGGTGAGCGTTTCACAACCTATGCAATTCGTGCTGAAGATGGTTCAAATATCATTTCAATTAACGGCGCCGCCGCACATAAAGCATCGCCGGGTGACCGCATTATTATCTGCGCTTACGGCACGTTAGATGAAAAAGAAGTCGCTAACTTTAAGCCAACATTAGTTTACCTCGATGAAAACAATGATATTACTCATATGAGTTCTTCTATTCCTGTACAGGCGGCCTAATTATTATGGAAAAGGTATTTGAAAGTTTCTTATGGAATAGTCGTTTTATCGTTATTTCAGCAGTAATAGCTAGCCTTTTAGTTGCATTTGCTATGTTCTATATGGCATCAGTTGATGCTTACTTTATGATTAGTCACTTAGGTGATTATTTATCACCAGAACTTGTTGGTGATGCGAGATCAAACTTTCGTACGGAAACAATTACTCATGTTGTTGAAATTATTGATGGCTATTTATTAGCGACGGTTTTGCTGATTTTTTCATTAGGTTTGTATGAGTTATTTATTAGTAAAATCGAGCAGGCTGAAAATTCAGAAACATCGTCAGTACTCGCAATTAATAGCTTGGATGATTTAAAAACACGCCTTGGTCGTGTGATATTAATGATTTTGATTGTGAATTTCTTCGAACATGCAATTAGTATGGAATTCCATGGGGCATTAGATTTACTTGCTCTAGCCGGTGGTATTGCCTTAATTGGTTTGACACTTTATTTGTCACATAAAGAAGAGCATTAATCTTAATCTGTTGCGTGACATTTCTTGAATTTACGCCCACTGCCACAAAAGCATTGTTCATTTCTTGCTAACTTAATGGTGGGCAATTGTTCGCCATCAATATAAAGCCATTTTCCATCCTGCTTAATAAAGCGTGATTTCTCATGAAGTTGTCCGATAGGCTTGTCCTGATAAAAGCCAACAAATTCAACAGTAGCTTCTTGGTTTTGTATTTTATGACGAATTATTTTCAAACCTAACCACTGAGTTTCCTTTATGGACTGTTTTAGTATTGCCACATCATCAAGTTGACGTTTATCAGCGTGAAGAGTTTCAACGAGATAATTAACCTTTCCTAGACAAAAAGCACTGTAGCGGGAACGCATTAACTGTTCAGCACTACTCGCATCTAGAGCTCCATCATGCAGTGGCTGGCAACAAGCGTTATATGAGCTGTCACAACAGCAAGGGCAGTCCAAACTTATTTCAACGACTCTTGAGTGCGAATATATAAGGCTTCTACTTTTGTCCTCGCCCAAGGTGTTTTACGCAAAAACTTTAAACTTGATTTTACAGAAGGATCGCTAGAAAAGCAGCGAATATCAATATGTTTACTCAAGCCTTCCCAGCCATAATATTTAACTAGCTTATTCATGATTTGTTCTAGGGTGAGGCCGTGGAGTGGGTTATTACTTTGTTTAGTCATGGGTATTCTTCAAGAGAGATTAATTTTAATGACATTCATTACTTCAAAATCGATGCCGGCAATTTGTTCCGTGCCAGCATAATAAATCAGGTCAACGCGAGCACCCTTAAGGGATTTGTACTTCTTCTGTCGTTTGTATTTGAAAGGAACATCATAGCCACTTAATAGTACTGTGTTTTGCAGCCACTTACCTACTTGTCGCTGCACATGAGATTCAACTTTTTGCATTGTAGAATGGATAAGTTGCTCATTGTCAGCCAATAGTTTTTTTAATGGTTTCATTAATAATTAGCTGGCTGATTTATAACGGTGATGGAGAATTGCCACACGTTTTACATATACTTGTGTTTCAGAGTATGGTGGCACGCCATTGTACTTTTTGACGGCACTAGGCCCTGCATTATAGGCCGCTGTAGCCAATGTAATATTGCCATTAAACTTACTCAACATTTGAGCTAAATACTTCACGCCACCATTAATATTTTGTTGTGCATTGAGTGAATTTCGAACGCCTAATTCTTTAGCTGTTGCAGGCATTAATTGCATTAAACCTTGAGCGCCAGCCTTTGAGTGCGCTTTTGAATTAAAGGCTGATTCAGCATGAATTAAGGCTCTAACTAATGCAGGATCTACATTATAGCGTTGAGCGGCTACATTAATATAGTTTGAATATGATGTTGTATCTAGTTTGATTGAATGAAAATCAATTTTAGACTTAGGGCTACAGGCATAGCAGGTGAACGAATATATCTTGTAAGTACCAGACTGCGGTTTGATATTGGAAATAGTCAGAACGCCATCTTTTTCTGACTTATAGATAATTGTTTTATCTTTGTTCAAGTTTCGGTTCGTGTATTCAACTGTGCCATCATTATGGATGATTCTTTTTGTTTTTTCAGCCGCGTGTATTTGCAATGCTGTGCTAAAACATAAAGAGAAGAGGAGAAAACGTAAGAGCATGATTATGATGCTTTATGATGCGGAATATCCGCGATATTTTGGCGCCATTCCTGTGGGCCTGATTCGTGTACAGAGTTACCGACACTATCTACGGCAACAGTAACCGGCATATTTTCAACAACAAACTCACGAATAGCTTCCATCCCCATTTCTTCAAAGGCGACAATACGAGATGATTTAATGGCTTTCGATACTAAATAAGCGGCACCACCCACAGCCACTAATGAGACCGAACGATATTTCTTGATGGATTTAATCGCAATAGTACCGCGTTCTGCTTTACCAATCATGCCTAAAAGACCTGTCTTTTCAAGCATCATATCGGTGAATTTATCCATGCGTGTTGCAGTGGTCGGGCCTGCAGGGCCGACAATTTCATTGTTAACCGGATCAACAGGGCCAACATAATAAATAAAGCGACCCTTAAAATCTAAACCATCGGGTAGTGGTTTATTGTCAGCAAAGAGATCGGCAATCTTTTTATGTGCCGCATCACGCCCAGTTAATAAATGACCACTTAATAATAACGTATCACCAGGTTGCCATTGCTCAATATCAGCTTGTGTGATGGTATCTAAATCAATATGACGTGTACCTTCCGCCGCCTGCCATGTTATCTCAGGCCAGTCGGATAATGCAGGTGGTTCAAAGCGTGCTGGACCTAAACCATCAAGTACAAAATGGGTATGACGCGTAGCTGCACAGTTGGGAATCATCGCTACAGGTAATGACGCTGCATGAGTCGGATAATCACTAATTTTGACATCAAGCACGGTGGTTAAACCGCCTAAACCTTGTGCGCCAATACCGAGTTGATTGATCTTGTCATAAAGTTCTATGCGTAACTTTTCAGTACTTGTTTCAGCGCCGCGTTCAATCAAGTCTTGAATATCAACTGGCGCCATTAATGATTCTTTAGCCATTAACATTGCTTTCTCAGCCGTACCTCCAACACCAATACCTATAATACCTGGCGGACACCAACCAGCTCCCATTTTAGGGATGGTATCAAGCACCCAATCAACAATACTATCACTTGGATTAAGGATGGTAAATTTAGCTTTATTCTCGCTACCGCCGCCTTTGGCTGCAATATGAATATCCACTTTATCGCCTAAGATAATTTCAGTGTGAATAACTGCCGGAGTATTGTCTTTGGTATTAGTCCTACTACCCAAAGGATCAGAGACCACCGAGGCTCGCAATACATTATCAGGGTGGCTATAAGCACGACGAACACCTTCATTAACCATATCATCAAGGCTGAGTTTGGTTTGCCATTGCACATCCATGCCTACTTTAATAAACACATTAACAATGCCAGTATCTTGGCAAATAGGGCGTTTATTTTCAGCACACATGCGTGAGTTGACTAAGATTTGAGCTATGGCATCTTTTGCGGCGGGTGATTGCTCTTTTTCATAAGCATGCGTCATGGCCTGGATAAAGTCTTTCGGGTGATAACAGGCAATAAACTGCAATGCATCTGCAATGCTATCAATAAAATCATTTTGTTTGATAATTGTCATATTGCCTGTATTTCCATTTATTTAAGTTGCAGAAAACACGTCATTCTCGCGGACGCGGGGATCCATGGGCAGTGAAAATAATCACTATCGTTGGATTCCCGTGTTCGCGAGAATGACGAGCTTAATTTAAACTAAATTAAACGCTTCTTAAGTTCACTAGCTACATCAGCAATAGCAAAGTCAGCACTATCACCATCAACACGACGTTTATATTCGATCACGCCGTTATCAAGCCCGCGCTCACCTAATACTAAACGATGAGGAATACCCATCAATTCCATATCAGCAAAGCTGACACCCGGACGCAAGCCGCGATCATCAATTAATACATCAACACCCGCTTCTTTAAGTTGCGTGTAAATCTCATCAGCCGCTTCACGAACGCGTATTGATTTATGTGCATTCATTGGTACTAAAACGACTTCAAACGGTGCAATAGATAATGGCCAGACGATGCCACGATCATCATGGTGTTGTTCAATAGCTGCCGCAACAACACGCGACACACCGATACCGTAACAACCCATTGTTAAAATTTGAGATTTACCGGTATCAGCCAATACATTTGCATTCAATTTTTTACTATAGTTATCGCCTAATTGGAAAATATGCCCCACCTCGATACCACGTGCAATATCTAAGACACCTTTACCATCTGGGCTAGCATCACCCGCGACGACATTACGTAAATCAGCCGTTTCTGCTTCTGGTAAATCACGTTCCCAGTTCACACCAGTAAGGTGTTTTTCATTTTCATTAGCGCCACACACAAAATCAGCACTATGTGCTGCTGCACGATCGACAATAACTGGAATAGTTAAACCAACAGGGCCGATAGAACCGATATTAGCACCACAGGCAATAAGCACCTGTTCTGGTGTGGCAAAGGTTAATGGTTCAGCAACCGCTGGGTGTTTCTCGGCTTTAATTTCATTAAGTTCATGATCGCCACGTAATACTAAAGCAACAACAGAATCTTCTTCTACTCCTTCAACCAGCAATGTTTTTAAAATATGCTCGGGTGCAATGTTTAAAAATTCACTGACTTGTTCAATAGTATGCTGTTTAGGCGTATCAACTGTGGTCATTGTCGCGCTTGCAACAGCTCGTTCGCCTGTAGGTGCAACCGCTTCAGCCAATTCAACATTGGCGGCATAATCACTGGCTTCACAAAAGGCAATGGCATCTTCACCAGAGCTTGCCAGCACATGAAACTCATGTGATTCTTCACCACCAATACTACCTGTATCAGCTTGTACTGGGCGGAAATTTAAACCAATACGATCAAAAATACGGGTGTATGCGGCAAACATATCATCATAGGTTTGTTGTAATGATTCTTGATTAAGATGGAATGAATAGGCATCTTTCATAATAAATTCACGTGAACGCATTACACCGAAACGAGGGCGAATTTCATCACGAAATTTTGTTTGTATTTGATAAAATGTAATCGGTAATTGTTTGTAACTACGAATTTCTTGGCGAGCAATATCCGTAATTACTTCTTCATGGGTAGGACCATAACAAAACTCGTTATTATGGCGATCTGTAATACGTAATAACTCAGGACCATACTTTTCCCAACGCTTACTTTCATGCCACAATGCGGCAGGCTGAATTGTGGGCATTAATAATTCTTGTGCGCTCGCATTTGCCATTTCTTCACGCACAATAGTTTCGACTTTTCGTAAGACCCTCAAGCCCATCGGCAACCAAGTATAAAGACCCGAAGCAAGGCGACGAATTAGTCCTGCACGGAGCATTAATTGGTGGCTTATAACCTCAGCATCAGCCGGTGTTTCTTTTAATGTAGCAATAAGTATTTTTGAAGCGCGCATGTGTTAAATATAATCCTATTTGTAGGTCGGATCTCAATCCGATAGATAGCTTGTGAAGTTGGATTTCAGTCCAACCTATAGTTTATTTAAAAGAGTTAAAAAGTGCCATGGTTCCAGCCCCAGTTTTGTCTTTCTGAATCAGTCATACTAATATAAATACGATCGCCAGCAATGCCTAATTGTTCATTAATAAGGCTGCATAACGCATGAGAAAAAGCACTACGATCTGTAGGCAAGCCTAAAGCCCGATAATCAAGAAATGCCGCTGGAGCATCACTGCCTGCCATCGACATACTTGATTTAGCTTCAAGTGCAATCATGACATAGCTTTCAGGTTTTCCTGCGGCTTTGCTAACAGTCTGACTAGCTGCTTTTAATAAAGCGGCTTCATCAGCTATAGCTTGGTTAGTTACAATATTAAGGTAGGGCATAGTAGAAACTCCTTAGTAGCAATAATCTTTAACATGTTGCTGGAATTCAGCAATTTTATTTTGACGGTCATTTTCTGATGGGCGAGTTACATTGCCATCAGAATCCATTACACGTCTATTAGGGCTATTTTGATATTGTTGTAAATTATGTTGGGCAAGACTACAGTTCTCTTTACGAGTAGCGGCTTGTTTAGCATCTATTTTTGCTTGTTTTAAGCGCTTCTGTTTTTGTTTCGTTGCCTCAGCCTGTTGATCAATTAATGTATCTACAGATTTTTGAGCATGAGCAGGATTAATTGCCGGTGGTTGCGGTGCTTTAATGAATTCTGATTGCTGGTTTTTCGGTGCTTGTTGCCCGTAATGTGTTTGACCATCGGCATCAACCCACTTATATATATCAGCAAATGAAGCCGTAGCCATTATTAATAAGATAAAAGTAAGACAACTGTGACGTAGATAGCGTATAAACATAATCAACTCAGTTAAATAAAAACAATTTTACGCCAAATAGTAGTAATCATAAAATGCCTGATATCCCCCAACGATTTGAAAAACATATTGAAGTCACTAGCAGTGGCACTATAGCTGTTGATTTAATAGCGATAGAGACTGGTTTGTCGAAGCAAGTTGTTAAGAAAGTCATGCAAAAAGGCGCAGTATGGCTAAGTAAAGGTAAGCGAACTCAGCGGTTACGCCGCGCTAAAAAGCCCCTTAAACAAGGTGAAGTCGTTCATATTTATTATGATCAAAACGTATTATCGATGATACCAGCCGAGCCGACACTAATAGCAGATAAGGGTCGATACAGTATTTGGAATAAACCGTATGGACTGTTATCGCAAGGCTCAAAATGGGGTGACCACTGCACCATTACCCGTTGGGCTGAGCAAAATATAAAACCACAGCGTGTAAGTTTTGTTGTTCATCGTCTAGATCGCGCAGCAAATGGTCTGATCATCATCGCACATGAAAAGAATGCCGCGGCTGCATTATCTAAACTATTTCAAGATAGAAAAGTCGATAAACGTTACCAGATATGGGTACATGGTCAATTTGATCTACAAGCGACCAAAGATAATCCAACACGAAAAGATAGTGATATTGATGGACGAACTGCCGTTAGCTACTTTTCAGTAATTAAATACGATAGCGAACAAGGTAGAAGCCTTTTAGACGTTAATATCGAAACAGGACGCAAACATCAGATCCGGCGGCACGCTGCTGAATTAGGATTCCCCGTAGTTGGCGACAGACTTCACGGGAAAGAAGGTGATAAAGAAGATCTGCAATTATCTGCATATTATTTATCGTTTAAGTGTCCTTATTCGCAGAATCAAATTCTTTTTAATCTATTAGCAAAGTATTGACAGCGATAGTTGAGTGGGAGTAGATTTATACCTAAGATTCAAGAAGGAGTGACTGCGATGAGCGAATCAGATCATACGTTAATGAGTAAAGAAGGGCATTGGAATCATACTGGTGCAGATGACCGACGAAAGAAAGAGCGTCGTAGAGGTCATGACCAGCGTGAGATGATTCGTTTCGAGTTAGATAAAGAGGACCGTCGCTCTTCTAAAGATCGACGAGGAACAGCAACTTCCTGGGGAAGTAGTGATCCTGTCTAGTTGCTAAAACCCTAAATATCGAGCTGTTTGATAAAATCCAGTGCTAACAACCCATGCTAATGTAAGCGGCCATACTAGGGCTAGGAGGGTAAACCGATCTGACTTTGATTCACTTCTAAGCGTAGCAATGGTTGATAAACAGGGTGTGTAGATCAATGTAAACAGCATGAAGCTATAGGCTTGCACCCAGTCTATTTGGCTGGCGATACCTTCCATTAGAGCGAGACCTTCTAGGCCATAAATAACGGCTAGCGCACCGATAACAATTTCTTTCGCAACAAAACCAAAGATAAGGGCTATCGTGAGCTCTGGGTTGATACCTGCCGGTGATAAAATGGGTGACATAAATTCACCGATCCAGCCTGACCAACTTGCGGCACTGGCAGGCTCTACACCGTAGGGCATATTGGTTAAGATCCAAACGAGGACAACACCGATGGTGATGAATTTGGTGGCACGGTTTAAGAAATGACTGATTTCATGCCAACCACGCAATATCATTTGGCGAAATGTTGGAAAGCGGTAGGGTGGCAGTTCTAGGGCAAAGGGTTCTTGGCTGGTGTAGCGGCCTTTGAATATCAACGCTGTAATAATAACGGTAATAAAACTCATTATATAAAGACTGAACAATACTAATGGTGCCTGACTTGGGCTAAATAATGCCGTTGCCATAAAGACAAATACTTGCAGGCGGGCACTGCATAGTGAGAATGGGATAACGAGCATCGATAGTAGGCGTAGCCCACGACTTCGCATGGTTCTTGTGCCCATTAATGCGGGTACATTACAACCAAATCCCATTAATAACATGACAAAACTCCGACCATCTAAGCCCATTTTTGTCATCAGAGCATCCATTAAGAAGGCGGCACGAGATAAATAGCCACTGTCTTCGATGATTGCCATCATTAAAAAGAATAAGATGATAACGGGGACAAAGGAGGCGACGGTGGCAACACCATTAAATACGCCATCGAGTAGAAAACTGGTAAGCAGGGGAGGTAGTGATGAAAATAAAGGATCTAAGGCCGTGTCACGCAGGTTTTCAAGTAGCCATGCGACTAAGGTTTGTAGCGGTGCACCCAGCGTGTAAATAGTTTGAAACACAAGGAACATAATGCCGAAGAAAATAGGCAAGCCCAACCAGCGATGTAATAGTACTTTGTCTATTTTATCAGTGAGAGTATGACTGACTTGTACTGGCATATCGACACTGTGAGCCACGATAGCTTCTAGCTCATCTTCCATGTTTTGATCAACAGCAAAATTTTCTTCTAGCGTTTGAATTGGCGCTGCTTTGCTGGTGCGTAGGTTCGACTCGATCAGTTGGTAAACATCGCTATAGCCTTGACCATATTTTGCACTGAATAATGCTGTTGGATAGCCTAATTCATCAGCAAGTTGTTGGGTATTGATGCTAATTCCTAAGTTCTTAGCTTCATCTGCCATATTAAGTAATAATACTGCTGGCAAGCCTAAGCTTCTTAGTTGAAGTGCTAATGATAATTGGCGATCAACTTGACTGGCATTGGCGACAATAAGTACCAAATCAATGGTATTGTTGCATAAGAAATGGCGAACGACTTGTTCATCTTCAGAAAAACCATGTAAGTCATAAATGCCGGGTAGGTCAATAAGTTCGACCATATTATCAGCGAGCAATAATTTGGCGGACATTAAGTCAACTGTAACACCTGGCCAGTTTGCGACTTTAGCACTGGCGCCACTCATGCGGTTAAATAGGGTAGATTTGCCTGAATTAGGCATGCCAATTAGCGCGATACGTTTCACATCAAGACCTCGATTTTCTCTGCATCGTGACGGCGCAACATAACATCGGTTGTACCAATGCGAAGTTGTAACGGTCCATTGAATGGGGCTATACGTATAACTTTTAGTGATTTCCCTGTGCGAAATCCTAAAGCACTTAAGCGGTACTGAAACCCCGTATCAACATGCAATGCTTGCACAGTGGCAGCATCGCCGGTGGTTAGTGTGGATAAACGTTGCGTTATAGACATATTTAAAACTCAATTCTAAATGATAATCATTATCATATAGATTGCTGGCTTATAACACAACTTATTATATGGTTATTAATTGCGACGCTTACTTTAACGATAAGATCCTAGGCAAATAAAAGGCTTGGCCTAAGCCACGAGCGGCAAAGAAGATTAAAAAAGAAACCCATAGCCCGTGGTTAGCAAGTGGTTGCAGAAAATACCAAGCAGGCAAATAACAAATAAAGGTAGCAAAGAGCATCGAGTTACGCATTTCAACACTACGGGTAGCACCGATAAATAAGCCATCAAACAAAAAGCTCCAAACAGCGATCATTGGCATGATAATTAGCCAAATAAGATAATCATTAGCTAAAACTGTGACAGCGGGTATAGAGGTGAGTAGCTGGATAAGGTGTGAGCCAAAGAGTAAATAACTTAAGCTGAAAATACAGGCTAGGCCAAATGTCCATATGGTAGATAGACGTAGACCTTGTAACAATTGATGTTTGCTTTTACTGCCGATGGCTTTACCTGAAATGACTTCAATAGCATTGGCAAATCCATCTAATACAAAGGCCATTAAGACGATGAAGTTAACTAAAATAGCATTGGCAGCTAGAATCAACTCACCTTGTTTCGCACCTTGGGCAGTAAAAAAAGCAATGCTAAAAATTAAGCATAGGGTGCGAATAAAGATATTACCATGCAATTTTAACCAGTTTTGTTTATGTAAATGAGTGTCAGTGTCTTCGACAAAAAGAGACCGGCCG
>DAOUSV010000116.1 GCA_030627065.1 Piscirickettsiaceae bacterium
CATGGTGGTGGGCAAGACTTACAGTTTCCACATCATGATAATGAAATAGCCCAATCAGAACGAAACCATTATGCATCCAGTATTTAACTGATTTACAGCCATGAGCACCTTCTGATTGGGCTATTTCATTTTCATGATGTGGAAACTGTAAGTCTTGCCCACCACCATGAATATCAAAATGCTCGCCTAAACACGTTGCTGACATTGCTGAACATTCAATATGCCAACCTGGACGACCTCGACCCCACGGTGAATCCCATGCGGGTTCTTCGGGCTTTGCGGCTTTCCATAATACAAAATCTAGTGGATCATTTTTAGCGTCATTAACGGCAACACGCTCACCACTGCGTAATTCATCAATATTACGGCCTGATAATTTGCCATAACCTTCAAATTCACTTACATCGTAATACACATCACCATTCTCAGCGGCATAGGCATAACCTTTGGCAATCAAGGTTTCGATCATGGTAATCATTTCAGCCATTGCTTCAGTTGCTTTTGGCTCTTGATCCGGTCGAATCACGCCTAATGCATCAGCATCTTGATGCATTTCAGCAATATTACGCTCCGTTAACGCTTGAATACTTTCGCCATTTTCATTCGCTCTGGCAATAATTTTATCGTCGATATCGGTAATGTTACGAATATAGGTCACATCATATCCACTGGCTCGTAAATAGCGCGTCACCACGTCAAATACCACCATCACTCGCGCATGACCCACATGGCAAAGATCGTAAACAGTCATGCCACACACATACAGTTTGACCTTGCCGGGCTCTATTGGCGTAAAGACTTCTTTCTGTTTAGTCAGGCTATTATGTATTTGTAGCATATGGATTCTCTAATGTTTGTATTTATGGGCTATTTTACGACATGTCGACCATGAAAAATACCACTTAAATTCCTATTTGCTCTATCATGTTCGTTTTATTCTTAAAATTTGGATACTATTGTTATGAAACTATTTTATCGCTTCTTTGCGACCGTCTTGTTAACAATCTATTCACTGACTGTCTATGCTGAAGGAGACACCACTTTGCCACAAGTAAAACTTGAAACAAATCACGGCGATATCATAATTGAATTGAACTCAGAAAAAGCGCCAAATACGGTTACTAACTTTTTGAGCTATGTTGAAGAAGGCTATTATGATGGCACTGTTTTTCATCGTGTTATTGAAAACTTTATGATTCAAGGTGGTGGATTCACTGCTGATTTGGCGAAAAAGCCAACGCATGCCGCTATCAAAAATGAAGCAAATAACGGCTTAAGCAATGTGCCTGGTTCTATTGCAATGGCGCGTACAGGCGACCCACACTCGGCAACTGCACAGTTTTTTATCAATACAGTTGATAATAACTTTCTCAACTTTCAAGGTGAGGAAGGCGCAGCATGGGGTTATGCGGTATTTGGTCAAGTAATTGAAGGTATGGATGTAGTTGATGCTATTCGTTCTGTTGAAACGGGCAGTAGAGGTCCGTTCCCTACAGATGTTCCTGTTGAAGATGTTGTCATCAATAAAGCTAGCGTTGTTGAATAAATTCTAATCTAGCTCCATACCTAATATCTTTTAGGTATGGAGTTGTTATTTACTCATGTCTACCCTCTTCATTTCAGATCTACACCTTAGCCCTACAGACTCCGCTCGCATTCAACTTATCGTCAACTTCCTTAAGACAGAAACTAAAGGTGTTAATGCGCTTTATATTCTCGGTGACCTGTTTAATACGTGGTTAGGTGATGATATTGTTCCCACTGAATTTGAGCCGTTAATTGAACAGCTACAACGGCTCCAGCAGTCGGGCATTAAAACCTATCTAATGGTGGGCAATCGTGACTTTATGATGGGTAAGAACTTTGCTCATCGTGCTGCTTGTGAATTGCTTGATGATACTTGTGTGATTGATTTATACGGTAAAAAAACATTACTGATGCATGGCGATACATTATGTATTGATGATCTAGCTTATCAACGCTACCGTAAATGGTCTCGTAACAAACTCTTACAATGGTGTTTTTTACATCTATCAGCCAATTATCGACAAGGTGTTTCTGATAAGATAAAGCAAAAAAGTCGCCAACAAAAACAGCATAAATCAGCGATAATTATGGATGTAAATCCCGATGAAGTAGTACGCATAATGAAGAAGTTTGATGTATCACAACTCATTCATGGGCATACTCATCGCCCTGCTATCCATTCATTTTATGTTGATGGCAAAGCAGTACTGCGACTTGTTTTAGGTGATTGGGATACGCAAGTGAGTGTTTTAAAATGCAATAGCCAACAATGTGAATTGATTGACCATCGCATTACAAAGAGTTAACTAGCCGCTTTACTATCCAATAGTTTTTTCAAACGAGCCGGTGGCACATAGCCTGGTAACATTTCACCACTGTCTAAGAATAGTGATGGCGTACCTGTCACGCCTAAGCGTCGACCTAATTCATATTGTGCCTGTACAGGTGATTTACAATCCTCTGAATGGACATCCCGACCATTTTTAGCATCTGTCATCGCTTGTTGGCGATCTGTAGAACACCACACAGCTTCTGCTTTTTCAAATGCTTCAGAATCAATACCTGCACGAGGGAATGCTAAGTAGCGAATACGTATGCCTAGTGCATTATATTCTGCCATTTGATTATGTAATTTACGACAGTAACCACAGTCAATATCGGTAAATACAGTTAAATTATAATCTGTCTTTTTCGGCTCATAAACGACCATATCTGCTTCATTCAAGGCATTAAGTGCATTTTTTCTTAGGCTAACACGCTTATTTTCTGTGATATTTTCACGGCTTTGCAGTTCAATCACATCCCCTTGAAAAACATATTGCATATCTTCGGAGAAATAAACAATCTCACCTTTAATAATAACTTCATACAAGCCTGTATTTGCCACTGGTTCAATACTTTCAACCGTCACATTAGGCATTATTTCTTTTAATTTTTCTCTCATTTCAGCATTATCAGCATGTGCCAATCCTACCCAAGCCATCAGTGGTAACCATAAAAGGTGTCGTTTCAACATGGTTTATCCTTAATCTCTAAAATTATTAAATTGTAATGGCATGTCAATATCATCATTATCGCGTAATAATGCCATCACACCTTGTAAATCATCACGTTTTTTACCCGTTACTCGTACACTTTCGCCTTGTACGGCCGCTTGAACTTTAGATTTACTAGATTTTATCATTTTGACGATCTTGCGTGATAAATCACTATCAATACCTTCACGAACGACAATATCTTGCTTACGCATTTTGCCATTCCCCACTGAATCTTTAACTTCTAAACAATTAACTTCAATCTTACGGTTTACTAATTTAAGTCGTAAAATATCCTGTACTTGATCAAGTTGAAAATCACTTTCGGCATGCAATGTCAGCACTTTGTCTGACTGTTCAACTTTGGCATCAGTTCCCCGAAAATCAAAGCGATTTCCTATTTCACGATTTGCCTGATCAACCGCATTGGTTAATTCGTGTTTATCAATTTCTGACACAATATCAAATGAAGGCATTACTCACTCCTGAATATACTAGTTAGTCGCGTAGTTTACCACTATACCCGTTATCATTTAAGGTGCAGGTTTTTAGTGCTTATAATAGCCGTGATAGCAAGCTATATTATTGATGTAATAGTCATTCTATTGCTCAATAATATAACACCGCTAGCACGGGTATATTTAGCCTCGTGGATGATGCTCGGTATGTAGGCTCTTCAAACGTTCTTTTGCTACATGGGTATAGATTTGTGTGGTTGATAAGTCTGAATGACCTAATAATAGCTGAACCACACGTAAATCAGCACCATGGTTCAATAAGTGTGTTGCAAAGGCATGACGTAATGTATGTGGTGATAAGTCTTTCTCAATCATTGCTTGCTTGGCATAGCGTTTAATCAAATACCAAAATGCTTGCCGAGTCATACCCTTACCGCGATTTGTCGGGAATAAATCATCGCTAAGCTGACCATTCAATATAGCAGGACGTCCTTCGATTAGATAATCTTGTAGCCAATCTAATGCAATTTCACCGAGAGGGACTAGTCGTTCTTTATTGCCCTTGCCAACACAGCGTACTAAGCCTTGTCGCATATTCACTTGTTCGATTTTTAAGGCTATTAATTCCGATACACGTAAACCTGTTGCATACAGTACTTCAAGCATAGTGCGATCTCGCAAACCTAATGCCTGGACTGTATCTGGTTGTACCAGCAAATCTTCAACTTCTTGCTCGGTCAAACTAGTGGGTAATGAGCGGCCGATGCGTGGTGATTCAATTTGAACCGTAGGATCTGATTCTCGTAACTCTTCGCGGCATAAATAGCGATAGAATCGACGTAGACTGGATAATAAGCGTGCGTCACTACGCACTTTACTGCCATTACGTATCCGTTCACTTTGGTATTTGAGAATGTCTTGTCGTGTTGCTGATGATAAATTAGTCTCGAGCTTTGCTAACCATGTGGCAAAAGCAATAAGATCGCGTTGATACGCTTCAACTGTATTTTTACTTAAGCCAGATTCTAGCCATAGTGAGTCGAGGAACTCTTGCAAGTAACGAGGAGATTCAATCTTTTTCTCTGTATTTATCATACAAAAAAGGGCATGACTAATATAGTCATGCCCTTCTTAAACTGTTTAGGATCAATAAATGATCCTAGCAAGCGGGATTTAACCCAATTTTTCTTTAATACGTGCTGCTTTACCAGTCAATTCACGTAAGTAGTAAAGTTTCGCGCGGCGAACATCACCACGACGTTTAACTTCAATACTAGCGATTGCTTGGCTATGTGTTTGGAAAACACGTTCAACACCAACACCGTTAGAAATCTTACGTACTGTAAATGCTGAATGTAATCCACGATTACGGATAGCAAGTACAACACCTTCAAAGGCTTGCTCACGTTCACGATCGCCTTCTTTGATTCTTACTTTAACGATAACAGTATCGCCTGAAGAAAACGCAGGAAGATCCTGTTTCATTTGTTCAGCATTTAACTGATCAATAATATTACTCATTGTACTACTCCACTTCCTGCCTACATTCGGCAATAAATTGTTCTAATAATTCTTTCTGTTCGTTAGTTAGCGTTACCACTTCTAACATCTCAGGTCGTCGCAACCATGTTCGTCCTAATGACTGCTTAAGGCGCCACTTTCGTATCGCCTCATGATCACCACTTAGCAATACCTTCGGTACTACTTGTTCCGATAATCCTTCTGGCCTTGTGTAATGTGGATGGTCTAAAAGACCTGCCATAAAAGAATCTTGCTGAGCAGACTCGTCATCACCCAAAACACCGGGTA
>DAOUSV010000180.1 GCA_030627065.1 Piscirickettsiaceae bacterium
AATGCTGATTTAGCAATGTATCAAGCGAAAGCAAAAGGTAAGAATACATGGCATCAATTTTCACTTAATGATAAAGCAAGAACACAGCTTGAATCCCGCTTGGAATGGAAACGAAAAATTGAAAATGCACTAAAAAAAGAATTGTTTATATTCTATTATCAGCCGATTATGGATATCAACACACGAACAGTCTCTCATTATGAAGTTCTCCTTCGTATGAAAAATGACGATGGCAGTCTCAGCTTCCCTGATAGCTTCATCCCTGTTGCAGAACAAACCGGTTTAATACAAGCTATTGATCATTACGTCTTACATCGAGGTATACTTAAGCAAGAAGAATTAGATGTTAATAACACTCCCATATCATTAGCGCTTAACCTATCGGGTCATGCCTTTAGTGATCCAATTTTATTTGTATTGCTGAAGCATTTTATTGCCGAAAATGATGTTAATCCTGAACATCTTATTTTTGAAATCACCGAAACATCTGCGGTGTCGGATCTAAAGCAAGCAAAAACAATGATAGAGCAGTTAAAAGAACTTGGATGTCGCTTCTCAATTGATGATTTTGGTACTGGCTTTGCGTCTTTCCGCTATATGCGTGAACTGCCTGTTGACATTGTCAAGATTGATGGTTCATTTATCCAAAACTTGGCAGAAAATCATGACGATCAGCTTTTTGTAAAAGCTTTAGTCGATGTAGCAAAAGGCATGGGTAAAAAGACAGTAGCCGAATTTGTCGAAAATGCCGAAACATTAAAGCTACTTGAAGAGTTTGGTGTTGATTATGCTCAGGGTTATTATATTGGTAAGCCTGAACCTGAATTCTTAGATGGACCACCGGTTCTCAAATAGAATGCTCTTTATATTCGATTGATCTCAATCAATTTATTATTCTTATCAAACGTAATACTAAACCAGCCTTGAATACCTGACCCGCCGATAAAAGAACGTATATGCTCCGCAGGAAACTGAATTCGTTGTCTATTTTCAGCAGTCACCACCACAAATCGAGCACTACCTTGGTAATATTTAAGGGCTTGCTCTTGGCTCAGGTTGAGATAAAACCGTATTTCAGTCGCCATTACTTAATAATTCTGCAAATACCACTTTTAATTGTTCACAAATTGCAGCTTGCTCTTGCTCAATATAAGGCGTTACTTGCCCTTGCCCCCAAACAGGTGCAGGCCAAGTCTCATCACCTTGATAACGAGCCACATGATGAATATGAAGCTGTGAAACAACATTGCCCAATGCGGCAACATTCATTTTATCTGCTTGTACCAACTCATTTAATGCTTGAGCTACAAAGTTTGATTCTTTTGTCAGCTGTGCTTGATCGGCTTTATTTAACTGAAAACATTCAGTCAAACCAATCTGCCGAGGCACAAGAATAACCCATGGGTAACGGGCATCATTCATTAATAACACGCGGCATAATTGAAATTCACCGAGATAAATCGTATCTTGCTCTAATCTGGGATCAAGCGTAAATATTAGTTTCATTAATCTGCCGCCAAATATTTAGTGACAATTTCATAGACATCTGGCGATAAACCGCTGTGCTTAGAAATTGTTGATAATGCTTGTTTCATTAGCCCCTGACGCTCTGCATCATATTGTTGCCATGAATTGAACGCACCTAACATACGTGAAGCAACTTGTGGGTTAAGTGCATCTAACACTAATATTTGTTCGAGTAAGAACTGATAACCAGAGCCATCTTTCGCATGGAAGTTAACAGGATTATTACGACAAAATGCACCAATCAATGCACGTACATTATTCGGATTTTTAATACTAAATGCCGGATGTTTCATTAAGCCTTTAATTCTAATTAAAGTATCTGATGATATTGATAGCGCCTGCACAGTTAACCATTTATCTACAACCAGCCTGTCATGTTGCCATTGTTCATAAAATGCACGCAAAGCATGTTCACGTTCAGGACTCTTTTGATTAACCAATAAACTCAGCCCCGCCATGGTATCTGTCATATTATCCGACTGTTTCATTTGCTTTAAACAGCGCTGTGTTTGAAGCGGGTCTTCTGTTGCCATCAAATAACTAAGGCTTATGTTCTTCAGGCTACGTGTTGCCATATCTTCAGCATTAAACTGATATTCTCTAGCTTTACTATAATGCTGATAAATTTCAACAAACTGCTCTTTTAAATGTGTTGCTAGGCTTTTCTTCAAGAACTCTCTAGCAGTATGAATCGCATCGACATCGGCGGGTTTATGTTGTGCTGCCAGATAATTTTCACTCGGTAATATCAACATTTTGGCTACTAATGCCGGTTCAGCTTTAGCGCCTGCTAACACGGCACTAAATTGCTCCATCAAACCTAATGGCAGTGTTAAAACACGTTGTTGCAGGATATCATCCACTAACTGTAATAAAGTCTTAATTAATAGGCTTTGCCCTGCATCCCAGCGATTAAAGCTGTCTTTATCATTTGCCATTAAAAAGGCAAGATCGTCATTAGTTTGATTGACCTTCAATTTAACTGGCGCTGAAAAACCTCGTAGTAATGAAACATGAGGCATTGATGTAATATTTATGAAGGTAAACGTTTGCTTGTCTTCCGTAATAGATAACACACGTGTTTCATCTACAAAGGGCTCGTCGCCAGAAGCTAGCTGCAAAGAAAAGCTCTCACCATGACTATCTAACAAACCCAGTGCTAAAGGTATGTGAAAGGCTTCTTTCTCTGCTTGATCAGGTGTAGCAGGACAATGTTGATCAATATTTAAAGTATATGTCTGCTCAACACCATCATAATGACCTTCAATATGTAATTCTGGTGTCCCTGCTTGCGAATACCAACGTTTGAACTGCGTTAAATCGATGTCATTAGCATATTCCATTGCAGTAACAAAATCATCGGTGGTAACAGCCTGACCATCGTGACGGTCAAAATAGAGATCTGTACCGCGTCTAAAACCATCATCACCGACAATGGTTTTAATCATGCCGACGACTTCAGCACCTTTTTCATAAATAGTGACGGTATAGAAGTTACTTATTTCAATAAATGAGGCAGGTCGAACTGGATGAGCCATCGGCCCAGCATCTTCAGCAAACTGCATCATGCGTAATTGATTAACATCATCAATTCGTTGCACTGCCGCCGAGTGCATATCGGCACTAAACTGCTGATCACGTAATACGGTAAAACCTTCTTTTAAGCTAAGTTGAAACCAATCACGGCACGTTACTCGATTACCTGACCAGTTATGA
>DAOUSV010000038.1 GCA_030627065.1 Piscirickettsiaceae bacterium
CCGATCCTAAAAGCTCTTATGTTGCTAGTCTTTATAGTGGTGGCACTGATAAAATACTAAAGAAAGTGGGCGAAGAAGCAACCGAAGATGTGATTGCAGGCAAAGATGGTAACCGTGAAGAAATCATCTATGAAACCGCTGATTTATGGTTTCATAATATGGTGTTATTAGCGCATAATAATATCGCTCCTCAAGAAATTCTGGATGAACTTTCTCGTCGTTTTGATTTATCAGGACTTGAAGAAAAAGCGAATAGGGATAAATAATGTCTGATTGTCTTTTTTGCAAAATTATCGCTGGTGATATTCCATCTTCTAAGGTGTATGAAGATGATCAAATATTTGTATTTAAAGATATTGCACCAAAAGCCAAGGTGCATTTATTGATTGTGCCAAAAACACATTTAGTCAGCTTAGAAGATCTTAGCTCTGAGCACGATACTTTAATCTCACATATGATGTTAAAACTTCCTGTTTTAGCTCGAGAACAAGGCTTGGATACTGGCTTTCGTACCATCATCAACACGGGTGAAGGCGGCGGCCAAGAAGTTGCACATTTACATATACATTTACTGGGTGGCGACAAGCTTCCAGGCTTTAATTAGGAGAAAAAAATGGGATTTGGTGGAATTAGCATTTGGCAGTTATTGATCGTTTTAGTGATTATTATCTTATTATTCGGCACAAAAAAATTACGCTCTTTGGGTGGTGATTTAGGTAGTGCAATTAAAAGCTTTAAACAATCAGTACGTGAAGGCGAAGATACGGATAGCAATGATACCGCTATCAATAAGCAAAGCAACACGCCTGAATCTAAAGTAACAGAAAAAGACTCTCAGTCTAACTAAACAGATATGTTTGATATTGGCTTTTTTGAATTACTACTTATAGGCATTGTAATGCTTGTTGTGGTTGGCCCTGAACGGTTGCCAAAACTGATGCGTGTCACAGGCTTATGGGTGGGTAGAGCCAATGCCTCAATACAATCAATTCGCAGTGAAATTGCACAAGAATTACGTGCTGAAGAACTCACTCAAGCATTAAATAAGACAGTTGATCTTGAAAAAGTAATATCTGAAAAACCAAGTGAAAAAGAAACTAAATAATGGCAGATAATCAATTGCCACTAATGTCACATCTGTTAGAGCTCCGAGATCGATTATTACACAGTATTCTAGCTGTGCTTGTTATCGCAGTGTGTTTAATCCCTTTTTCTAATGACCTGTATCACTTTCTAGCAATACCTTTATTACAATATTTGCCAGAATCCAGCACCATGATTGCAACTGAAGTAGCATCGCCTTTTTTAGCGCCTTTTAAACTGACACTCAGCACGGCTATTTTATTAGCCATCCCATTTTTACTATATCAACTGTGGGCTTTTGTCGCACCTGGGCTTTATGATAATGAACGAAAAATCGTTTATCCATTACTTATTGCCAGCACTATATTGTTCTTTTTAGGCCTTACTTTTGCCTATTATATTGTCTTTCCACTGATCTTCGAGTTTTTAACACAAGCCGCACCAGAAGGTGTAGCTGTAATGACAGATATTAGTAGCTATCTTAACTTTGTATTGAAATTGTTTTTTGCATTTGGCTTGGCATTTGAAGTGCCTATCGCCACGTTATTATTGATTTGGACGGGCATGTCGACGATTGAAAGTTTAAACGAAAAACGCCCTTATATTATCGTAGGCGCTTTTGTAATTGGAATGTTACTAACACCACCAGACATTATATCTCAAACGCTTCTAGCCGTGCCTGTATGGCTATTATTTGAACTAGGTTTGCTTGTGGCTCGATTTATCCCTAAAAAAACTGAAAATAAATCCTAGTTATATTCCGCAGCGCAGTCTCGTGCCATGCTCTAATGATAATAAAACTTCTTCAGCACGGATCTCTTTGGGGAAATAAGTACCTGAAATTTTAGCACCATGAATACTCGCGCCTTCCATACTTTTACAATTAGTAAAGTCTACTCCACGCAGGTTTGATTGACGAAAGTAACTGTTCGTAAAATCTAGGCCATCTGTAATTAAACCTTGTAAATTCACGTGTCTAAAGTCACATGCTGATAACTCTGCAGTTTCACCTGATGCAATACGCTGATTAAATTCAGCTATTTTTCCATCTCGCAACAAGCGATATAAGGGAGCATCTGAAATAATTGGAGCAGTCATACTTTAAATTCCTTATGCTGTAAGGTCAATTGTTCGACCAAGAGTCTCTGAACTAAAATCTGTTGCTAATGTTTCACTAGCTTCATTAACCACGTTAGCAGAACTAATTATTGTTGATTTTTGTTCTTGCGCTGTCGTTGTATTTTGCGTTTCACTTACTGATTGGCGTGCAGTTTCACGACCCTCTAGCAAGCTTAACTGGCTTAATGGGTTTGTTAGTGTTGGTTGACCACTTAATGGTGCAGTACTTGAAATTTCCATAATAATCTCCGTCGATGTTGTTAGGTATGAGCATACAACTTCTTGATAGCCTTGTAAAATAATCGGCTACTTCACCTTATTTTTTAGTGACCTGATTCACACTTTCTATTAATAACTTTTCAATTCGTTCAAGCTTAGCTTCTAATTCCTGAGTATGCTCTTTTATCCAATGCACATCAGCAGCTTCGCCTTCACCAGTCTCAAGGCTATGTTCTTCCTGCTCTTTTTGCATTACATCTAAAATAACACCGATCATCATATTAAGGAATACAAACGCTGTTAAGAAGATAAATGTTAAATAAAATATCCAACTTAAGGGATATTCAGTCATCGTTTCATACATAACATCCGTCCAGTCTTCAAAGGTCGCTATTCGAAACAAGGTCAACATCGCAATTGAAATATTACCCCATAAGAAAGGATTGATATGCTCAAAAAGAACACTGCCAATTGCTGCATAAATATAAAATATGATAAACATTAATAAGACGATATAGCCCATTCTTGGTAAGGATTTCACTAATGCTGTAATTAACATCCTTAATTCTGGAATAATGGAAATTAATCGTAACACTCTAAATATACGTAATAACCTTGCCAAAAGAACAGTGTCATTACCTTCCACCGGCAATAAACTAGCCGTCACAATTAACAAATCAAATATATTCCAACCGCTTTTAAAGAAGTTTAAAAAACGCTGTTCAGATGCTAATCGGATCATAATTTCAATCAAAAAGAATATGGTAATAAACATATCCAAACCGATCACAATCTGATTTAACGTTGAATCAATATTATATGTTTTAGCCCCAGTAATTAAGGCTGAAAAAACAATAATAAAAATAACCGTCAATTCAAATATTTTATTTTGATGTAATTGAAATAACTGTGTTTTTAATTGTGAAATAGAAACCAAGTTCCATACTCTCTCTTTTTAAATTAAGGAGGAGAAGATACCAGAAGCCTCATAATTTTTGAATAATAATAAAAGTAAGTAATAAATCAGTGTAGGATTAACATTACCTTTTAAAACAACCAAGGCAAACCCAATGACTATTAAACAAGAACTCGTCGATGAAATTGAAGTTTTACTTCGTTATAACCTTGATACAACACAAGAAGGCATTAAAGTTCATCACACCGCACGTGAAGGGCTTATTAGCGCGACACAACGTCTTCATAAGAAAGGCTTAATTGATAGTGACGATGGTGGCTATTTAACTGATTTAGGTCATGAAGCAGCCGAACATACTCAAGCTGCTTTGCGCCTTTTAACGTCTGATTAAATCCTTACTTCTTTTGATAAATAATAAAACTATAAGGATATTCATTCTTATCATCCGCTAAATGATCGTCACAACTTATCTCTTGCCAATGATCTTTATGCCAGTCTGGAAACCAAGTATCTCCTTCCAGATTGGCATGAACTTTCGTTAAATATAGCTTATCTGCCTGTGGCAATAACTGTTTATACAATGACGCACCTCCCATCACCATAATCTCTTCATCATCCATACACTCTGCCAGTGCTGCATCTATTGAATGCACAACTGAACATCCTTCTGCTTGATAATTCTTATCACTCGTAATCACAATATTATGTCGTCCAGGCAGTGCTCTACCTATAGACTCATGTGTATTTCTCCCCATAACAATAGGTTTACCCATTGTTATCCGTCTGAAATACTGCAAATCGGCTGATAATTTCCACGGAAGATCATTATCTTTACCAATCAAACCTTGCTCATCTGTCGCTACAATGATCGCTAATGTCATTATCTAAAACCTTAAAATTTAATAATGAATAGGATAACACTAAGCACTAAAAGATCAGGTATCATCACCTTGAAAACACGTATTTTCTGTCTATATAACTTAGGTATAAGGCCTGTATTAAAAAGATCATAAGCTGTGGATAACTTTACCTGTGGATAACTACCCTACTTATCCACAGGAGTTCCAGTATAAAAACAAAAGTTATTCACAAGCACTTTTCACCCTAAATAATTGATCTATATTACTTTATAAAAACAATCCAGTTATCAACAGGCATTAATAATCAACATCATAATCTTTTAAATACTTTATATATTATTATTACTAATGACCATTATTCTTCAAATTGCTATTCCATGTCCTCTTCGACAAACCTTTGACTATCTTCCAAATGAGTCAAATATAAACTGGCAAGCAGGACTGCGAGTTCGACTTAATTTTGGTTCAAGAGAACTTATCGGTATTATTATAAAAATAAAGAAAAGTACAGATCAGCAATCAAACAAATTAAAACCAATTTTAGAATGTTTAGATAAAACGCCATTAATACCGGAAGAACTTTTATCCTTAACGCAATGGATAGCTAATTATTATCATCATCCCTTAGGAGATTGCTTTCAAAGTGTCTTACCTAAAAAAATTCGATTGGGAGATAGTTCAGAACTTCAAACAGAAACTTTTTGGAATATTGATAAACCAATCAACCAAACAAAACTAGGATCAAAACAACAACAAATACTGACGCTATTAGAAAATAATAATAATTCAATACAACAAAGTGATCTCTATGAACAGATCGGACAATGTCGAGCATCGTTAAAATCATTAGAAGAAAAACAATTACTATCACAACAACAAAATATAAAACTACCATCTTTAATCGTAAAAGAAGAAGATCTCTGTCAATTAAATAAAGAACAACAAAATGTTGTCAATAGTGTCTTTAAATCACGTGATAGCTTTGCCCCATTTTTACTACAAGGCATTACAGGAAGCGGCAAAACAGAAGTTTATATTGAACTTGCTGATAAAATCATTAAGGAAGGTAAGCAGGTTCTTATTTTAATTCCTGAAATTGGTTTAACCACTCAATTTGTAGAACGGTTTAAACAACGTCTTTCTGCAGTAATCGTAGTATTAAACTCATCAATTTCTGATACGGAACGAAAACAATCCTGGTTGTTAGCAAAAGACGCTTATGCCGATATTGTTATAGGGACTCGATCTGCCGTGTTTACACCGTTAAAAAATATTGGCCTTATCATCATCGATGAAGAACATGACAGTTCGTATAAGCAATATGATGGTTTAAAATACCATGCACGTAATATTGCATTAATTCGTGCACAGCGAGCACAAATTCCAATATTGTTAGGAAGTGCTACTCCATCCCTAGAAAGTCTCTATAACGTCCAACAAGGGCGATATAAGCGCTTAGAATTAACAAAACGGGCCACGGGAGCGAAATTACCTAAAGTGCACCTTATCGACAGTAATGGGCCTAAAGCAGAAAATGGCATATCTAGTATTTTATATCACGCCATCAAAACGCAATTAGATGCTGAAAATCAGGTTTTATTATTTATTAATCGACGAGGTTTTGCTCCGGTCTTAATGTGTCACGAATGTAACTGGCAGGCCACCTGCACACAGTGTGATGCCAGAATGATCGTCCATCAACGACGAAATACATTACATTGTCACCACTGTGGTTTTATGCATCGATTGCCGACGCAATGTCCAAAATGTAATCACCCTGAATTAAAAACCTATGGAGCAGGTACAGAACAAATAGAACTTAGCTTGCAAAAATACTTTCCTGATACACCCGTATTACGAATTGATCGAGATAGCATGCAAAAAGTAAATGCCTTTGCCGATATGATTCAAACGATTCGACAAGGTGGTGCCAAAATTTTAGTCGGCACACAAATGTTAGCTAAAGGACATGACTTTCATGATGTCACGTTAGTGGGGGTATTAGATGCTGATCAAGGATTATTAAGTGCAGACTTTCGTGCTACAGAAAGCCTAGCTCAACTTATTACTCAAGTAACAGGGCGTGCAGGACGAGGTGAAAAAGAAGGTGAAGTCTTTATTCAAACTAGCCAAATGGAACACCCTTTTTGGAAAGGTTTAATTAAGCAAGGTTACAATGCTACCGCTGAAAAATTACTAGAAGAACGAAAACAAATGGCAATGCCACCTGTTGGTTATTTATCTATAATTAGAGCAGAAGACCAACAAGAGCAACTTGCCATACAGTTTTTAACCGAAGTACACGCCATCTTAAACCAACAACAAAAAGTAATAGTGATGGGGCCTGTACCGGCAATGATGGAAAAACGTGCTGGACGATTTAGGGCTCAACTTTTATTATCATGCTCAACACGGAAACCTATTCATCAACTACTCGATCATTACATTGAAGCCATTTCAGCATTAAAACTTGCTAGAAAAGTACGGTGGTCAATTGATATTGATCCTTTGGATTTGATGTGAATATTCATTAGTCAACTTAGAATTAAGATGTTTTTTAATCCTAAATTTAAAGATAAAAAATACAGGTGGTTTTATGAATTTAAATAGTGAGTATTGGGATTTAATATTCTCGGATTCAGAATTTTTAACATTAGGTTGGTATGAAAGTGATGCCGCAGCAACGTTTTAATTATTAAATAAAGTACCCAGTATTGAAGGTATAACGGTGTTTTTACCAGGCGCTGGCACATCTATTTTGATTGAACAACTTATTGAAAAAGGTGCAACACTAATTTTTAACGACATTAGTGTTGAAGCGCTTAATAAAGTAAGACGTCGGTTTTTTGATAATGCTCATATTTCTCATTACCTATGCCAAGATATAGCTCAGCCTTTGGAAGATAATATTCCAAATGGCGATGAACGGCCTTATGTTTATGGTTTATACAAACGAGTGAAATAAATCTAAAGGGTAAAAACATTCTCAGACTTTTATATCAGATCAGTTAAAATACTGGAATTCATTATTTTGTAGGTTTGTCGACATTGAAAGCTAAGCTAATAAAAGTGCTTGAACAGGTTGTATCTGATTTAATTTCTCAGGGATCACTCCCAGAAATGACAGTGCCAGAGATTCAAATAGAGCGCACTAAAGATAAGGCTCATGGGGATTTCGCTTGTAATATTGCTATGATGTTAGCGCGCCCAGCCAAGATGAACCCTCGTTTAATTGCCACACAGATTATTGAAGCTTTGCCTGAAGTTGATTTTATTACTCAGGTGGATATCGCAGGTCCTGGTTTTATTAACTTCACTTTAACAGCTAATTCAGCGCAACAAATCGTGAAAGATGTGTTGGCGGCGGGCAATCAATTTGGTCGTAATGACTTAGGAAAAGGCAAGCGAGTTCAGGTTGAGTTTGTATCTGCTAATCCTACTGGTCCACTGCATGTAGGTCATGGTCGCGGCGCGGCTTATGGTTCTGTTGTCAGCCGATTGTTGATGGAGGTGGGTTTTGATGTTCATCGTGAATATTATGTCAATGATGCTGGTCGGCAGATGGATATTTTGGCTACCAGTGTTTGGCTACGTTATTTAGCGGCATGTGGTGAAGAATTTACATTCCCAAGTAACGGTTATAAAGGCGATTATGTTTTAGATATTGCTGCTTCATTAAAAGCGGATTGTGGTGAGGATTTACGTCGAACCAGTGCAGATGTATTTGCTAATGTACCCACCGATGAACCGGATGGTGGTGATAAAGAACAGCATATTGATGGCTTGATTGTTAATGCTAAATCCTCGCTAGGTGATGCATATAGCACTGTTTTTGATTTAGGTTTAAGTTCAATTATTGCTGGTATTAAGTCTGATCTTGAGGACTTTGGTACTGAATATGATGAGTGGTTTTCTGAACGTTCATTAATGGCATCTGGCGATGTGGATAAGGCTGTTGAGCAGTTGAAAGCATCAGGTGATATTGTCGAGCGCGAGGGTGCGTGGTGGTTTAAATCTACTGATTATGGTGATGAGAAAGATCGTGTTGTGGTTCGTGATAACGGCCAAACTACCTATTTCGCTTCTGATATTGCCTATCATCTGAATAAATTTAATCGTGGTTTTGATACTGTGATTGATGTTTGGGGTAGTGATCATCATGGTTACATTCCACGTGTTAAAGCCTCTTTAACCGCGATGGGGCAGGATGCTGAACGTCTAAAAGTTTTATTGGTTCAATTTGCTGTTTTGTATCGTGGCGAAGAAAAAGTAGCTATGTCGACTCGAAGCGGTCAGTTTGTCACATTAAAAGAGCTACAAGAAGAAATTGGTAAAGATGCAGCGCGCTTCTTTTATGTATTACGTGGCGCTGATCAACATATGGATTTTGATTTAGAATTAGCTAAATCACAAAGTAATGATAACCCTGTTTATTATGTGCAATATGCTCATGCCCGTGTTTGTAGTGTGTTTAGACAATTAAAAGATCGTGGTTTGTCGTGGGAGAAAACACAAGGTGAACAGAATTTAACGCGTTTAAGTGAGAGCCATGAACAGGCTTTATTAACGTCTTTATCTCGTTATCCTGAAATTGTGACATCAGCTGCAACCAACTACACTCCACATATTTTGGCACATTATTTAATGGATTTAGCACGTGATTTCCATACTTATTACAATGCTCATCACTTTATTGTTGATGATGTTGAATTGAGTCAGGCACGTTTGACTTTGATAACAGCTGTGAAGCAAGTGATTGAAAATGGCTTGGCGATTATTGGTGTTGATGCACCGGATACAATGTAAATGGCGGCTAGAAGAAATACGAGAAATAAACAAGAGAAAAAGTCTTTTCCTTTTGGGGTGCTGTTTATAGGTATTTTGACTGGTGCCTTTGTGATGTTTTTAATCCATCTAAATGACAATGTGCCTGCTGATAATGGTAATAAAACGGATAAAAAAATTGAAGTAAAACCCAAAGGGATTGAACCTACCTTTGATTTTTATACCTTGTTGCCAGAAATGGAAGTACTGATTAATAAACCGAAAAATAACAATAAACCTATTGTTACATCGCCACCAAAACAGCAAGTAACACCGATAAAAGAAGCAGATAAGATAAGTTATATATTGCAAGTGGGATCATTTAAAAAATTATCAGATGCTGATGGGTTTAAAGCTAAATTGGCATTTTTAGGGGTTGAATCGAAAGTGCAAACTGTCACGATTGATAATAAAGACACATGGCATAGGGTTCATGTTGGTCCGATTATTGGGCGAGATAAAGCGGATGCCGTACAAAAACAATTAAAGAATAATAATATTGATTCGTTATTAATGCGTGCTAAACATAGTTAGCACGTTAAGATTAGAGTATGCTCAAGGATTGAATTATTAGGGGTTGAGTTTGTGACAGAATCTACTGAAAAGACATATTCGGATGCCGATGTTATTGCAAAGTTATCTTTGGAATTACCACATTGGTTCTTTGAAAAGGGCTGGATCCGACGCAAATATAAAACCAGTGGCTGGAAAGGAACAATGATGGTGGTTAATACTGTTGGTCATTTGGCTGAAGCCGCTTGGCATCACCCTGATCTTTCAGTGTCTTATGCCTTTGTGATTGTGAAATTAACCACACATAGTGCCAAAGGCGTTACCGATAAAGATTTTGAATTAGCGAAAAAGATTGAACAGATTGTGCAATGGCAGCCGGCGAAAGAAGAAGGAAGTCCTTTTGAAGGTACGCCATCAGATCCACGATTTAAATATATTAAGTACGATTGAATAAGGGATACCAATATGACAGAAATGACTGAAGCTGGCGTGTGGCAAGAAGTACCCAGCCCATTTTGTGGCATTGCCTCTGATGATTTAACCATTAAGGTTGAAGGTAATACGGTTACTGTGCTTGAAAATGGCGATGCCGTGACTAAAAAAGGTTTTGAAACGCCCCTTGGCGACACATCACCAAGAGTTAATGGCAAAGACGTTTCTTTAGATGAAGCTGTGACACATATTGCCAACACATTACGATCTAGCAAGCAGCCTGTTATTGCAGGTCTGGCAACCGACTTAAATGGCGCTCGTAGTGCAATGGCGCTGGCAGATAAAAGTCGAGCAACTGTTGATAATATGGATTCGGCGGCAGGCTTTAGAAATACTCTGGTTTTGCAAGATACCGGTTGGATGGTGACCACATTAACTGAAGTGAGAAACCGTGTTGATTTGTTAGTGGTGTTAGGCAGTGATTTAGAGGTAGGATTCCCTCGCTTTTTTGAACGCATGGTGTGGAATAAAGAAAGCATGTTTGGCCAAGAGATTGAATCACGACAAGTGGTTTATCTCGGTAAAGCGCCATCAGGTGATGCATCAACATCTCCACAAGGTAAAAAAGCACAAGTATTATCCTGTGATGATGCTGATTTACCAGAAGTGGTTTCGGTATTAAGAGCCTTGGTTAAAGGTAAAGGTATTCAAGCTGAAACGGTAGGTGGTATTGCTGTTAGTGATTTAGCGACTTTGGCACAACAATTAAAAGATGCTAAATATTCTGTTATCACGTGGTCTGCAGCTGATTTAGACTTTGAGCATGCAGAAGCAACTGTGCAAACTGTGTGTGAAATGATCAAAGAGTTAAATGCAAAAACACGTTCAAATGGCCTGCCTTTAGGCGGTAAAGATGGCGGAATCACGGTCAACCAAGTATCTGCTTGGCAGTCCGGTTTCCCAATGCGAACTAACTTTAGCCGTGGTTATCCTGATTATGATCCGTATTTATCAGATACAAATCGAATGCTAGAAAATGATGAAGTTGATACTTTGATTTGGGTGTCGAGTTTTGATGCTGATAGAGCACCGCCAAAATCGAATGCTACAACTATTGTATTAGGGCGATCAGGTATGACGTTTGAACAAGAACCTGACGTGTTTATACCTGTAGGCACACCGGGAATTGATCATGCTGGTCGAGCATTTAGAACTGATGGCGTGGTCTCTGTACCATTAAGAAAATTACGCGACAGTGGTTTGCCAAGCACACTTGATGTGTTGTCTGCCGTTGAAAACGCACTTTAAGAGGGCTGGAAAAAAATGTTAACAAAACTAACAGGTGGTCGAGTTTACGATCCAGCCAATAGCGTCAATAACGAAGTTAAAGATATTTATATTCGTGATGGACTAATTATTGCCAAACCTAAAGATGATCGGGTCGATAAAGAGTTTGATTTACGCGGTAAAGTGGTTATGGCGGGTGCAATTGATATGCACACCCATATTGGTGGTGGTAAAGTAAATATTGCTCGTACCATGTTGCCAGAAGATCATGCGGCAGATGTTATTGCTCGCACAGAGTTGATGCGTTCGGGTTGTGGTCATGCCGCACCTAGCACTCTGACGGCTGGTTATCGCTATGCTGAAATGGGTTATACCGCAGGTTTCGAACCGGCAATATTACCGATCAATGCTCGCCAAGCACATATGGAAATGGGC
>DAOUSV010000082.1 GCA_030627065.1 Piscirickettsiaceae bacterium
CCTGATACAGCGATTAAGCAAAGCTCATCACCACTTATAACCATTGATGCAACATTAGATGCTGTTCGAGATGCTATCTTGAACAATATGGTTGACTAAATAAGTTGGAAGCCAAAAGTTTAGAACTAGAAGAACATGAAATTGCGGCTGCAAAACGACCGCATGATCTTTTCTTAAGTAACTTGATTATGAACCACATGCTGTTATTTGCAGCAATAGCTGCCTTTGGCCAGTCATATATCAAGCTTCTTATACTGGTTCCTATCTTTTCAGTATCAACATTAGCCTATACTTTCTATCGTTCATCAACAGTTAAACGTGAAGACAGTGAATTTGTTTATATTCACTGGCAAATAGCCCGACGCTGGAGCAAATTATTTTCTGGCGTATTAATCTTACTTGCTGTTGTTGCTACCTTTGGTGTTTTGGCTAACCAGCATCTAGGCTTAATGAAAGAAGCTGTTTACGGCATTATTGGTGGTTTAGGTATTTTACCAACACTGCTTTCTACTCTTGTATTGATAGTTATTGAGTCAGACTCATTACATCATGCAAAAGAAGGTAAGTTACCTAAGTGGGCCGTGCATCAATTTGTTGGTGAAAAAGAGTTGGAAACGATAGAAGATTGATCGTAGGCATTAATTATTTAGTCTTCGCGTTATAATTGCATTTGGGGCATTTATTCATACGGTATAAGTCATTCAACCAAGCCGTTGAACTGCTAGTACGCATAAAATGTAATAACCATTTGTAATTACATTTAGGGCAGTTTATCCCAAACCAAGAAAATACGAGTGATGCAATAGTCACTATTATCCCAAGTAGTTGTATAAGCAGATCATTGACAAGAAACATCGCGCCACCACCCATTAGGATGAATAAAAAGAAAAGGTTCAAGCGAAGTTGTCTACCAGACTTTCGAAGTAGGCTCATACAGTTGTATCCTTTTATTTATTTATTTATTTATTTGGGCAAACTCAGCCATAAATTTAATCAATGCATCAACACCTTCTTCAGGCATTGCATTATAAATACTGGCACGCATACCACCGACACTACGGTGTCCTTTTAGGGCGATTAACCCCGCTTGTTTGGCTCCTATTAAGAAGTCATCATCTAAACTAGCATCAGTTAAAGTAAATACAACATTCATTAATGAGCGATATTGTTTTTCAACAGGGTTTTGATAAAAGTCTGAATTATCAATGACTGCATAGAGTTTTTTTGCTTTACGTTGATTAATCTTAGCGATAGCTTCTACACCACCTAGGTCTTTTAACCACTGAAAAACCAAACCTGATAAATATAAGGCGTAAGTTGGCGGCGTGTTATACATTGACTTATTATCTGCCTGGATTTTATAGTTAAAGGTAGCAGGCGTTCCTTCTAAAACGTCACCAATAAAATCGTCACGTACAATAACAAGCGTTAATCCTGCAGGACCAATATTCTTCTGAGCGCCGGCATAAATAAGGGCAAACTTCGATACATCAATCGGGCGAGATAAAATGGTTGATGATAGATCGGCAATAAGCGGTACATCGCCGGTATCTGGAATGGAGTCAAACTCTACGCCACCGATTGTTTCATTAGGCGTGTAATGCACATAAGCGGCATCAGGATTAAATGTCCAACAAGACTTATCTGGAACGGTATGAAATCCTTCATCTTTTGAACTTGCTACAATATTAACATCACAATAACGGCGTGCTTCAGTAATTGCTTTATCAGACCATTGCCCAGTGTTGAAATAGTCTGCTGATTTTTTTCCTCGAAGCATATTCATCGGAATAGCTGAAAACTGTGCAGATGCACCGCCTTGTAAGAACAATACGTGATAATTATCAGGTATTGCCATCAACTGACGAAGATCGGCTTCTGTTTGTTTAAATATAGATTGAAATTCAGCACCACGATGGCTCATTTCCATCACATTCATACCGGAGTGATTCCAGTCTAAGAACTCTTCTTGTGCTTGTCGCAATACTGCGGCAGGAAACATTGCTGGTCCAGCACTAAAATTGAATATTTGAGACATACAGTATGACCTTGTTAGGAAATTTAGAGGGTGAATTGTAGCATAGACATCGTTTTATCTAAGCTTCGCTAAGACCTTTTGTCGCCACTCATCAGAGAGTTCTGTGATGGTGGAAGCACGCTTCATAATATCAAGCGGATTGAGAAAGTCTTTATCGAAGTAAGCTGTGAACAAGGTTTGTACTGATAATTGTTCAGGGTGTTGATAATGGAGTGTTGCAGTATCACCGACTTGAATTTTACCAGTCTGTAGTACTTTGAAATAGATACCCGTTGCACCGTGTTCAATAAATCGTTTCGGAAAGCTATTATCGTTAAATACCATGCCAAGTTTGAAGCAAGGTACGCGAGGCTGTGTGATTTCTAATATGCAATCATTGATCTTTAACTGATCGCCAATACATAGTTGAGATTCATCAAGATCTGTCAGCGTTAAATTTTCACCAAAGTGGCCAAGCATTAAATCATCTAACTCGAGCCGCTCCATCCAGTAATCATAGTGTTTTACTGAAAAGGCATACACCGCTTTGTGTCCGCCACCGTGATTTTCGAGATCAACTTGTTGATCGCCTGCAAGACCTTGTTCTGTCACGGAAACAGAATCAAAAACCGCCTTTTTGAAGATGCTTGTTGATATTTGTTTGCCATTGTATTCGACTTCAACAGGCAGTGAAACATTAACCGAAAGTAGCTCCATAATTAATGAGGTACGACGGAATGAATCACAATGTTATCTTCAAAAAAGACATTAAACTCAGGGTAAACCCAGCGGGTAATAGGAGGCTGACCAATGGCTGAACCTTTCTCTGTTGCTGGTCCAAACTGTTGTTCAACCAATGACATTGTCATACCACGTGTAGGGCGGAGTACGCCTTCGGTAGAATTGGGTATGTCATAACGAGGATCTGTAATAGATATAACTTCAGCCTGACTTGTTGATGCAATAGAAAAGAATAAGAGGCTAGCAATAATGGTGCTTATTTTGATCATGATGTTCTCCATATAATGAATGATACTTAACAGGATACTACTCTGGTAGGAATAGCTCAACGAGCGTATTGAGATAACGTTGGCCTTTTTCTGTCGGGCGAATGAGATGGATATCACGTTGTAGCAAACCGAGCTCTTCTGCCTGTTGTAATGCCTTATCGATATGAGAAATAGGAATACCCGCATGTTGATAAAATAACGGTGTTGGAAAACCATCAACGAGTCGTAATGCATTGAGCATAAACTCAAAGCCGATATCTCTTTGGGAGATTGTTTCATTGGTCAGAATAACATCAGCACTTCCAGCCGTATCAATATAACGCTGTGGTTGTTTTTGTTTAGAACGACGAGTGATTGATTGCTGTGCGGCATCGCTGATCTTGCCATGAGCGCCTGCACCGATACCAATATAATCGCCAAACTGCCAATAATTTACGTTATGCCTACATTGTTGATTGTCTTTCGCATACGCCGACACTTCATATTGCAAATAACCTGCATCATATAAACGCTGTTGATTGGCAATTTGCCAGTCGATAATGGGATCTTCATCAGGTAATGTTGGTGGCTGTTGATAGAATAAGGTATTTGGTTCTAGTGTTAGTTGGTAATAGGAGATATGACTAGGTTCTAAATCAATCGCTGTGGCGACATCGTTCTGGGCTGTTTGTTCTGTTTGATGCGGCAAGCCAAACATTAAGTCGATATTGAAATTTTCGAAGCCTACTTTATGTGCTGTTTCTATAGCTTTAATTGCTTGCTTGCTATCGTGAATACGCCCTAATGCAGTCAGTGATTGATCGTTAAAACTTTGTACACCAATTGATAAGCGGTTAATACCTAAATCAAAATAATCGGCAAAACGTTGGGCTTCAAATGTACCTGGATTAGCTTCTAAGGTAATTTCAATATTCGGGCTTAAAGGCAATAAAGCACGAATAGCCGAGAATAAACGATCATAAGCTTCAGCAGAAAATAAACTTGGAGTACCGCCACCAATAAAGATACTTTGTACTGTCCGTCCCCAAATATGAGGTACTTCTTGTTCTAAATCTCGAATAAGTGCATCAATATAAGCTTGTTCGGGCAGTTCATCCGGTGATTGATGTGAATTAAAATCACAATAAGGGCATTTACGCACACACCAAGGCACATGGATATAGAGGCTAAGCGGAGGTAGGGTGGTGAAGTTAAACATTAAGGTGTTTGAAATTCAGCCATAAATTGTCGAATTGCTTTACCTCGATGGCTAATTGCATGCTTTTGTTCTGAGCTTAGTTGTGCAGCACTGCATTTATGTTGCTCTACCCAAAAAATAGGATCATAGCCAAAACCACCATCCCCCATCGGTGAGCTTAATATTTGCCCCTGCCAATTAGCCTGACATATTAACGGTGTTGGATCTTTAGAATGACGCATCATCACTAAAACACATTGGTAACGTGCCATGCGTTCATTATCAGGAACACCTTCAAGTGCTGCTAATAATGCATTTAGATTATCAGTATCACTGGCATCAATGCCTGAGTAACGTGCGGAATAAATACCTGGAGCGCCTAATAAATAATCAACTTCAATACCTGAATCATCAGCAATGGCAGGTAAGCCTGTATGTTCACAGGCATTACGAGCCTTGATAATGGAATTTTCAACAAAGGTTAGCCCAGTTTCTTCTGCCTCAGGCACATCAAAATCAGCTTGAGGCATGACGCTAATATCCATCGGTGAAAATAGCTGGGCAAACTCACTGAGCTTGCCCTTATTGCCACTTGCTAAGACAATTTTATTGCTCACTCAGCTAATGCTTCTTGTTGTTTAATAATTAAATCAGCAATACCTTCACCCGCAATGGCTAACATAGCGGTTAATTCTTCAGGGCGGAATGCATGACCTTCAGCCGTACCTTGCACTTCTATATAAGCACCTGCATCATTCATCACCACATTCATATCGGTTTCAGCATTTGAATCTTCGGCATAATCTAAATCAAGCACAGGTTCGCCGTTGTAGATACCAACAGAAATAGCGGCAACTTGCCCTAATAACGGGTTCTTTTTGATTTTCTTCTGAGCAATAAGTGTATTGACTGCATCTTGTAACGCAATAAAAGCGCCAGTGATAGAAGCCGTACGAGTGCCACCATCAGCTTGAATAACATCACAATCAATAGTAATGCTGCGTTCACCCAAGGCTTTTAAATCAATAGATGCACGTAAAGAACGACCAATTAAGCGTTGGATTTCTTGTGTGCGGCCACTTTGCTTACCACGTGCCGCTTCACGCGCCATACGAGAGCCGGTAGAACGCGGTAGCATGCCATATTCAGCCGTTACCCAACCTTCGCCTTTACCACGCAAAAAGTGTGGAATACGTTCTTCAATAGAGGCAGTACACAACACTTTGGTATCTCCCATCTCAATTAAAACAGAGCCTTCCGCATGTTTTGTGTAATTGCGAGTGATAGTAACTTGGCGTAATTCATTGTTTTGACGACCGCTTGGGCGCATAGGATATTCCTCAATAATCTAAAATAATGCAAACATTATACGTGGCTTATGCTCATGTTAATATGCTCACTTAACTATATTTAGAACAGGAATAACTGTGACACAAAGCATGACAGCATTCGCTCGCAAAGAAGAGCAAACACAACAAGGTGATTTAACGTGGGAAATCCGCAGTGTAAACCACCGTTATCTTGAAACCTCATTACGTTTAGATGAACGTTTTCGCCCACTAGAAATGAAAATAAAGAAACTATTTTCAAGCAAATTAGCACGCGGAAAAGTCGATGCCAGCTTACGGTTTAAATCATCTGACAGTCAAAATTCCTCCTTAAATATTGATAAAGCACTGGCTAAATCAGTTGTCGCACATTGTGATGAATTAGCGATGCTAACAACACGTCCAGCACCAGTAGATATGATTAAAGTATTGCAATGGCCGGGTGTATTGCAAGCCGACAGCCTAGATCAAGAAGCACTCAATACAGCCGTAATAAGTAGTCTTAATGATGCCATCGACGAGCTCATCATCAGCAGAAAAACCGAAGGTGCCGCACTGCAACAAATGATCGAACAACGCTGTGTTGAAGTGAATAATATCGCTATTGACGTGCGGAATCGTATGCCCGATATTTTAGAGCAACAACGCACACGTCTCAATGAACGTGTTGCCGATATGCAAGTCAACCTAGATCCAGAACGCCTAGAACAAGAAATGGTTGTTCTAGCTCAAAAAAGTGATGTTGCAGAAGAGCTAGATAGATTACAAAGTCATATCGTAGAAGTACAAAATGTACTCCAACGCAATGAACCAACAGGGCGACGTTTAGACTTCTTAATGCAAGAGCTTAATCGTGAAGCCAATACGCTAGGTTCTAAATCAATTAATACCGAAACGACACGGCATTCAGTAGATCTTAAAGTGTTAATTGAACAAATGAGAGAGCAAATTCAAAATATTGAATGATGTTTCAGCTTGTTTCAGAAAGTTTAAAAGTACTTGAAATCCGCTAG
>DAOUSV010000071.1 GCA_030627065.1 Piscirickettsiaceae bacterium
TACGATATGAATGTAGGCAATATTAAATTGATTTAACTTTTCGACGAGATAATTAAATAATTCCTGACTATTACTATTAAACATTGAGTTAAAGGTACCAGTAGGTGATAGACGGATACCGATACGGTCATTATCCCAGACTTCAGAGACAGCCTGGGTAACTTCTAATACTAAGCGCGTACGATTTTCGATACTGCCACCGTAAATATCATCACGATTATTGGTACCGTCTTTTAAAAACTGGTCGAGTAGATAACCATTAGCAGCATGAATCTCAACGCCATCAAACCCTGCTTGTTTGGCATTAATTGCTGCTTGTCGGTATTGCTCGACAATACTTGGAATTTCGTTTAACTCTAATGCTCTAGGTATTTCAAAATCTAACATACCTTCTTCGGTAAAAGCTTGGCCTTCTACTGCAATAGCTGAAGGGGCAACGGGCAACGATTTGTCAGGTTGTAATGCTGAGTGAGATACGCGTCCTACATGCCACATCTGTAAGAATATATGGGATGACTTTTCATGTACGGCATGTGTAATCTTTTTCCAGCCCTGTATTTGCTCTTGGGAATGAATGCCTGGTGTAAAAGCATAACCTTTGCCTTGAGGTGATATTTGAGTCGCTTCACTGATGATTAAGGCCGCTGAAGCACGTTGTTGATAATACTCAGCATTGAGATCATTAGGAATATCTCCAGGCTGTGACGATCTACATCGTGTGAGTGGAGCCATAACAATACGGTGCGGTAGCGTTAACTCACCTAATTGATATTCGCTAAACAATGTTTTAAATTTCATGGTGTGGCCCTTAATAAATAATCTAATTTGAGTGGTAACGGGTAATAAATATTGAGCTATTGTTTATATTATATATTTAGTATACTTTTGTAACTATGTACTTGTCTTATTGTTTTAGCAAGTACGCACGAATTGGATATTTAGTTTCCTTGAGGTGCCTAATGGCAGATTTAGACGAGTTAGTAATTAGAAGTAATTTAGAAAATACAGAGCCCATGTCAGCGTGTATTGATATGAGTCATTGCCCCGTATCTGTTTCTATTGATGTGATTGGTGGTAAATGGAAGGTTATTATTTTATATCAATTACGAGGGGGAACGCTTAGATTTGGAGAATTAAAGCGGCAGATACCTAAAATTAGTCAAAAAATGTTAACTCAGCAATTGCGAGAACTTGAAGCAAATAAACTTATTACTAGAAAGGTGTATGCGGAAGTGCCTCCTAAAGTAGAATATACCTCAACGGAGCTGGCTGAAAAATTGAATCCTGCTTTGGATTTATTATGTGAATGGGGTAATGAATACCAGCAAGCACATCAGCTGTAGATGACACAGCAACAAAAAATTATTCATGTTGATATGGATGCCTTCTTTGCATCTGTTGAACAACGCGACACGCCTGACTATTTAGGAAAACCTCTAATTGTAGGTGGGCAACCTAATAGTCGCGCTGTTGTTGCCGCTTGTAGTTATGAAGCGCGACAGTTTGGTATTCATTCTGCTATGCCATGCTCTCAAGCCTATCGACTTTGTCCGCAGGCTATTTTTGTACCACCGAGGTTTGAGGCTTATCGAGAAGTGTCCGATAAAATACGGGAAGTTTTCTGGCGTTATGCCTCAGAAGTCGAACCGTTATCATTAGATGAAGCTTATCTTGATGTAACTTACACGGCAGATTATGACGGATCGGCCACTCTTATAGCGCGAGCGATTAAGCGAGATATTTTAGAGGAAACACAGCTTATTGCCTCCGCCGGCGTGTCTTATAATAAGTTTCTAGCTAAAATTGCATCAGATATGGATAAACCTGACGGTTTATATTTGATAAAACCAGAGCAGGGTGCAGAGTTTATAGCCAATCTGGCCATTGGTAAGTTTCATGGAATAGGCCCCGCTACTGAGTCTAAAATGAACAAGCTAGGTATAAAAACAGGCTTAGACTTACGTCAGTGGACAAAAGAAGATTTGCTTAATAAATTCGGTAAATCGGGAGCTTATTACTTTGATGTTGCACGAGGAATTGACCACCGACCAGTACGCAGTCAACGGGTTAGAAAGTCCTTAGGAAAAGAAACAACATTTAGTACTGATATTACGGTTATTTCAGAACTAATTAAGCAGTTAGAAATACTTGCCGAGCGTGTATTTGATAATTTAGAAAAACATCAACTAACAGGGCGAACGCTCACCTTAAAAGTGAAGTATGCTAACTTTGAGCTAGTGACACGGGCACATACCGCAGAGAATGATTTAGATTTAGCCACCATAAAATCATTATTATCAACGCTGTTAGAACGTACGAATGCTGGACAGCAAGCCGTTCGGTTAGTCGGCTTAACGATCAGTGGTTTTGGACTAAATAAGGTTGAGGACCTAAATTCACAGCTTGATCTAGGATTGACGCAAAGAATCTAACTATTTATTAAGCCAATGTAATGCATCTTCAGCATTATCAAAATATTTTACTTCTCCAGAGATGAACCAGCTCCCAAGCTTTGAGAGTACTTCCTGCCACTTCTTATTACCAAAGATAGCCACTTTTTCAAATTCATTGCCATGACTTAGACCTATTTTGAAATCATCCCATGCAGCCCTTAGCTCCCACCCTTCTAATTCAGTACCATCAATAAGTGCATCGATTTTAGGTTCTGTCACGCTATTTAATGCTGAATCAATCATTGGGGTAATTATTTTATAATCTTGATGAGTCAATTTCCCTGAGGCTTTTAAACTTAGGAAAAAATGATTACCTGTTCGTTCAATGCCAATTGAAAGGCCATGTCTTACATTAATAATATTAAAATCCTCTTTGCTACTACAGAACTAAGAGTGTTAATACATCACTCTCAAAGCAATATATGGAACAATATTTAGGATGAAAATAGCAATTTTATAATTGCCTAGATATTGAAAATAAGCCAAGGGTAAATTTTCTTTTTCTAGTCCAAATAGCTTGCTGTGGAGATTTATAATAGGTTGCATAAAAGCAATTAATAAAGCGGAAGATAGTATAAGTACGCCAGTATTAATGACTGCGCACCAACCAAGAAAAGAGGTGATGGATTCTATTGATAACATAACTAACTCCTTATAAAAACTGACAGAATTTATAAATGATAGTTCAGTATGCACCTATGATAGGTTTACTTCAATCTATCTGTTTATTTGTTGGTTCAACCAATAGATAAAGACAAAATTCGACTGATCTGGGCATTACTCAGCCCCGATTCATCACGCCATGTATTATAAGCCTGCTGTACTAGCTTTAAATCTCGTTTGCTAGAGGGGGGAGAAGTGATAACACCTGCACTAATCAAGGCGGCAACACCATCTCTTGTTAAAACGAAACCATTCTTACCGATAAAGCGCAGAAAATACTGACAAGTTTGCTTGCCTAACCGTGAACCATTTTTATGTAGTAAATCTAATAAACCAATAAAGTCATCATCAGGCCAGTCAGCGATTAACGTGGCGAAACAACCATATTGTTCTGACAGTTCTAAAATCATTGCTGCATTTTTATACACGGTATCAATCTTCTGACTATTTCTAATAATGCGAGTGTCTTGATAAAGAGATTCAAGATCCTCAGGACTCGTCATACTGCAACGTGCAATATTAAACTGCCAGAAAGCGTCTTCAAATCCAGCCCATTTATGATCAATAATCTTCCAAATAAAGCCTGCTTTGAAAATAGCCCTAGTCATTTCAGCTAAATAACGATCATGAGGGATTGCCGATAACTCAGCCGATGTTTTTATATTAGTAGGTAAAAGAGCAAGAAGTTGATCTTCACCACCTTTTCGTTCTAATGCATGTTGATATGTTTCTGCAAAGGTTTGCATAGTGCTGAATTATAAATTACGAATATTTTCTATTACAGCCTGAGTTTCAGGCTTCATCCCTCGCCAAATCCGAAAAGCTTCTGCTGCTTGTTCGACTAACATGCCAAGGCCATCCACCGCTTTAGCTGCATTATGATCGTTAGCCCATGTAATAAAGGCAGTGTCAGTATCGCTATACATCATGTCATAACAACTGGCATTATCAGCTAAAACATTATCAGCTAGGGGAGGCACTTCACCTTGTAGGCTGGCGGCTGTGGCATTGATGATGACATCAAATTGTCCGCTAATATCATTGAAGCCACCACCTTTAATATGACCAAATTGATTAAAGAGTGTGACCAGAAGATCTGCCTTGCTGGCGGTACGGTTAGCAATAAACAGCTCAGCGGGTTGATAGCTAAGTAAAGGCTCAATAACACCTCGTGCCGCACCACCTGCACCTAATAATAAAATACGTTTTCCGGCAAGTTCAGTTTGATGATTATCAACTAAATCACGGCAAAGACCTGTACCATCGGTATTGTCACCATAAAACGTACCATCATCATTAAACACAAGCGTGTTCACCGCACCGGCACGCATGGCATGTGGGCTTTTATTACTTACATGTTGCCAAACTTGTTCTTTAAATGGCACTGTTATATTAATGCCTTTAAAGCCTTCATCTTGTAGTTTTTTTAAACCGCCGACTAAATCATCAAGCGGAATTTCTCTGGTGACATAATCCAGATCTTGTCCGGTTTGTTTGGCGAATTCAGTGTGAATTAATGGGGATTTACTGTGGCTAATTGGGTTGCCGATAACAGCGTAGTGCTCGGTCATGAATGAAGCTCCAAAAGGGAGGGGGGCTTGTTATTATTCGCTACATTTAATAAATCCGTCATTCCCGCGAAAGCGGAAATCCAACGATAGTGGCGATTTTCACTGCCCATAGATCCCAGCGTTCGCGAGGATGACATTATTGTTTGTTCAATATGAATTGTTATAAAAGTGAACAACCTCGGCATGCCTTCGATAGATTCAGGACGAGCGGTGTTAATAATTACTTCAACCATTGTGCAATATCTTTAGCATAATAAGTTAAAATAGCATCTGCACCCGCGCGTTTAAAGGCAATCATACTTTCCAGTACCGTTGCCTTTTCATCTAGCCAGCCATTTTGCGAGGCTGCTTTTAACATGGCATATTCACCACTGACTTGGTAAACAAAAGTGGGCTTTTGGAAGCGGTCTTTAACGCGGCGTAATACATCAAGATAAGGCATGCCGGGTTTCACCATCACCATATCCGCACCTTCATCAATATCTAACGCAACCTCATGCAGGGCTTCATCACTATTGGCAGGATCCATTTGATAGCTATATTTATTACCCGCACCCAAATTAGCCGCAGAGCCAACTGCATCACGAAAAGGGCCATAAAAAGCAGAAGCATATTTAGCAGAATAAGCCAAAATACGCGTATGAATATGACCTTGTTGTTCTAATGCTTGGCGAATTGCTCCAATACGACCATCCATCATGTCAGAAGGGGCAACAATATCAACACCCGCCTCGGCATGAGATAGTGCTTGTTTAACCAAAATCTCTACCGTCTCATCGTTAATAATATAGCCACTATCATCAATTAAACCATCTTGACCGTGAGTGGTGAAAGGGTCAAGCGCGACATCAGTAATCACACCTAATTCAGGAAACTCAGTTTTAAGTGCACGCACGGCACGTTGAGCCAAACCGTCAGGATTATAAGCTTCCTTAGCATCCAGTGATTTAACATCATCAGGTGTAACAGGAAATAATGCCATTGCAGGCACACCTAAACGATGGATGGTTTCTGCCTCTTTCAATAATAAATCAATACTTAGCCGCTCAACATCCGGCATAGAAGCAATGGCTTGGCGTTGATTATTACCATCCAATACAAAACAAGGGTAAATAAGATCGTGCACGCTTACATTATTTTCACGCACTAAATTACGTGAAAAAGTGTCTTTTCGTAGCCGTCTAGGACGCTGAAAAGGGAAGCCTGATTGGGTTTTATTTTCGCTCATGGCGTAGACCTTTTAAATAAAATCATATTTAAGTGGGATATTACCGACTGAAAAGATAAATGTCATGGTTTTTTACATAGACGGGCAGGTGGGATTTACGCTAAAATTAGCAGGATTTTGTCTGGGGAGAACGTCATGTTCACTCCTTTATTTTTATCTGGTGGAGGTTTCCCTTGCGAACTAGTGCATTACTCGCGCTTGAAGATGGTACGGTCTATCACGGCGAATCAATTGGTGCCATTGGGCAATCGGTTGGTGAAGTCGTGTTTAATACTGCGATGACTGGCTATCAGGAGATCTTGACTGATCCGTCATATTGCCGCCAAATTGTGACATTAACTTATCCGCATATTGGTAATGTTGGTGTAAATACTGAAGACGAAGAGTCAAATAATATTGTAGCGAGCGGCTTAATTATTCGTGACTTATCGCCTGTTGTGAGTAGCTGGCGTAGCGAAGAAGCATTAGACAGTTATTTAGAACGTCATAATGTGGTTGGCTTAGCAGGAATTGATACTCGTTCTTTGACACGTCGTTTACGTGAAAAAGGGGCGATGAAAGGTTGTATTGTTGCTGGCGATAATATTGATGTTGATGCGGCTATTGCAGCAGCTAAAGCGTTTGATGGTCTTAAAGGCATGGATTTAGCAAAAGTCGTCACAACTGAAGCTCCTTACGAGTGGGAACAATCATGCTGGCACTTGTCGGGTGAATCTCAAGCGGTAGCAGAACGTTTCCATGTTGTTGCTTATGACTTTGGTGCTAAGAGCAATATCTTACGCATGTTAGTTGAACGTGGTTGTCGTTTAACCGTTGTGCCTGCTCAAACATCAGCAGAAGAGGTGTTAGCACTTAATCCTGATGGCGTGTTCTTATCAAATGGTCCGGGTGACCCTGAACCGTGTACCTATGCGATTGAAGCCATTCAAACCTTGCTTGAAAAAGAATTACCGATTTTTGGTATTTGTTTAGGGCATCAATTATTGGCATTAGCCTGTGGTGCAAAAACAGCCAAAATGAAATTTGGTCATCATGGTGCCAATCATCCTGTCCAAGAAATGACGGCTGGATTAGTGATGATTACTAGCCAAAACCATGGTTTTGCGGTTGATGAATCATCATTGCCAGACACCTTAGAAGCAACACATATTTCATTGTTTGATGGCTCTTTACAAGGCATTCATCACACAACGAAACCTGCATTTAGTTTTCAAGGGCATCCAGAAGCAA
>DAOUSV010000083.1 GCA_030627065.1 Piscirickettsiaceae bacterium
CCAGGTGGTGGTTATCGTTTAAGTCGAGAGGCTGAAAAAATTAGCGTATTAGATGTGATTTTGGCTGTTGATGAAAAAGTGGATAGTACCGCCTGTGGAGGTAAAGGCAATTGTCATAATGATGAAAAATGCTTAAGTCATGAATTGTGGACAAGTTTAAGTTTACAGATCCAAGACTACTTAGCAGGAATAACATTAGGCCAAGTTGTTATCGCTCACCAAAAGGGTGAAGCCGATAAAGTAATTACATTCTCAAGTTAAAAGAGACTATTCATTATGATTAAATTAACAGAGTCAGCCGTAAAGCGTGTAGCAGACATAGTGGCTAAAAATGAATCAGCAATTGGCTTGCGTATTGGCGTCAAGGAAAGTGGCTGCTCAGGTTATAGCTATGACTTAGGTTTTGCCGAGATAGTAGAAGATAATGATACGGTTGTAGAACAAAATGGTGTTAAAGTGATTGTTGATAACACAAGTATGCCGATTCTAGATGGTATTGAACTAGATTTTGTTAAACAAGGTCTGAACCAAAGCTTTAAGTTTAATAATCCCAATGTCGTGTCATCTTGTGGTTGTGGCGAAAGCTTTAGTACAACAAAATAATTATCCCAATAATATGTCAGGATTGTTATGATCCTGACATGAAAAATAATGACAATTTAGCATTTGATGCCAAGCATATTTGGCATCCATACAGTAGCGTAACCAATCCATCTTCAATTCATGAAGTTGTTTCTGCCCAAGGTGTTCGACTTAGATTAAGTGATGGTCGTGAACTTATTGATGGCATGTCGTCATGGTGGTCAAGCATTCATGGCTATAATCATCCTCGTTTAAATCAAGCGGCTAAATCACAAATTGATCACATGTCACATGTCATGTTTGGTGGTTTAACGCATCAACCAGCAATAGATTTAGCTCGAAAACTGATTGATATTACAGTCGAACCATTACAAAAAGTATTTTTCTCAGATTCAGGTTCTGTCGCTGTTGAAGTGGCCATCAAAATGGCAATTCAATATCAGTTTGCACAAGGTCAAACAGAAAAGCAGACACTATTAACGATTCGTAATGGTTATCACGGTGATACCTTTGGTGCGATGGCTGTGTGCGATCCTGAAAATGGTATGCACAGCATGTTTGAACAAGTATTGCCCAAACACCTGTTTGCCCCGGCACCTACGTGCCAGAATGATGCCGATTGGCAAGATAGTGACATTACTGAGTTTCGTCAGTTAATCAGTGAACATCATCAGAAATTAGCAGCGGTCATTTTAGAACCTTTAGTACAAGGTGCGGGTGGTATGCGTTTCTATTGTCCAGAATATTTACGTCAAGTACGTGCCTTATGTGATCAATATAATGTGTTATTAATTCTTGATGAAATTGCCACTGGATTTGGTCGAACAGGGACTTTATTTGCCTACGAGCAAGCAGATATTTCTCCTGATATTTTATGTGTCGGTAAAGCCTTAACGGGTGGTTATATGAGCTTGGCTGCTACATTATGTACAGATAAAGTAGCACAAGGTATCTCTGCCGATGGACAAGGTGTATTAATGCACGGCCCAACATTTATGGCAAACCCACTTGCCTGTCGTGTGGCATGTGAAAGCATTGATGTATTGTTAGAATCAAACTGGCAACAGCAGGTCAATGATATTGAACAGCAGCTTCATACGGAGTTAAGCTCTTACCAAACAATAGACTCAGTGAAAGAAGTGCGAGTAAAAGGGGCGATTGGTGTTGTTGAATTACATCAGCCTTTAGATGAACAGATGGATTGGCTACCGACGTTTATTGTCGATCAAGGTGTGTGGATAAGACCGTTTAGAAATCTAATATACATTATGCCCCCATACACCATTAAGCCTGAAGACTTGACTAAGCTCACGCAGGCAATAGGTAATATCATTAAGAAGTTAGCCTAATGTACCAGTGAGTTCTAATAAATTGACGATATCCATTTTAATGGCCAAATAGATAAGCTCGATATCACTATTCACGTTGAGTTTTCGTTTAATGATGTAATGTGCATTGGAAACCGTTTTAGGGCTGATATTAAGTGTTTCTGCAATGTCTCTTGTTGATTTTGTATCGATGAGCATTCGTAGAATTTCAAACTCACGAACAGTCAACTTTTCTAATGCTGCGTTATTTCGTCCCTTTTTTTCTATCGCCAGAGCTTGAGCAATATCGGCACTCAAAGCATGTTGATTTTGGTGAACTTGATAAACAGCTCGAATTAAGACTTCAGGATCACTACTTTTAGTGACATAGCCTAAAGCACCTGCACGAGTAGCTTGAATAGCAAATGTGGGATTTTGATGCATGCTGAATACAAGAATTTTAGCCGATGGTTCAAATTGTACAATACGTGATATTGCTTCTAAGCCACCTTGATTAGGCATAGATATATCAATGATAACGATGTCCGGCTTGTATTTTTTATACTGTAAATAAGCTTGAGCACCATCACTGGCTTCAGCAATAACATCCATATTGTCTTGTTTTTGTAATAAAGAATGGTAACCTTCACGTACGATGGCATGGTCATCAACCAGCATAATTGTAATAGTCTTAGACATGAATATCACCTGGAGAAGTTACAATAGGAATATGTATGGAAACGGTTAAGCCACCTGTTGGGTTGGGAATAAATACCAGCTCACCACCTAATGCGGCAACCCGTTCTTTTATACCGAGCAAGCCGATTCCTGTCGTATTATCAAATACATCTGTTTTAGTGGTGCCATTATCACTAATGTCGAGTTGAATTATTTGTTTTTCTTGGCGGGCAATAATAACTTCTGCGAGAGAGGCATTTGCATGTTTGGCAATATTGGTGAGACATTCTTGTATGATTCGATAAATATTGATAGGTAATGGCTCAGGTAACTGATCAATACTTCCTGTAATCGTTAGGTGATAATTTGTTATGCCATTTGAGCGATTATTCCAGCTACGAATTAAGTTATTTAGACTAGACGTTAACCCTAAATCATCAACATCGCTTGGACGCAAGCGCGTTAGTAAGCTTCGTAAAACATCCATCATATGAGCGGTGATTGGGCGAATGGTTTTAATTTCAGTGCTCAGATCGGGGCAGTCTTGTTGAGCTGTTTGATGAAGCGATGTTGTAATGGCATTAATACCGGCTAAACATTGACCAAATTCATCATGTAATTCTCGAGCAATATAACGGTGTTCTTCTTCCTGAATATTCATTAATTTTAAGGCGAGAAGTTTATTGTCAGCCATGCTCTTTTCCTGAGTTATTGCTAACTGATTTATGGCATCACTTGTTTGTTTCCATTCTTTAATATTGAAAGTAGGCAGGCGAGTATTTAACTGGCCATCACGCATTCTTTCTAATCCACGAACGATGATGTGTGCAGGTTGTAACATTCTATTGATGGTGAAGAAAACAAGTAAAGCCACAGCAAATATACTCACAAATAGCACATCAATAACCGCACGGAAGTTGTTCCATGCACGAGCGGTTTCAAGCTGTGAGTTTAATGTTACTGAAATGACGCCGTAAGAAACGGCAGTAAATGAAATGTTCTTCTTAATTTCAAAATTAGGACTAAATAGTTGCTGATATAAGGAGTCAAACCAGCTTGGCCAAGATGGATCTTTGATTACTGTTTGCTTACAGAGGCTTCCTCGACGGTGCTGAGATTTTGATAAAAACTGGATACATGAGCCAGATACATTATTATTATCAGACCAACGTTCAGTATTAGGAAAAGAACTAGAGAAGTCATATCGGCTAAACATGAGTAGTAATTGTGTCCTCATTTGTTGCTCAATACTATTAATGGTGAAGTTTGCCTCAGATATTGCTTGTTTATCTGTTTGATACAAAACATAAAATGAACTCGCCGTTAAACAGATAATGGCGATTAATAATATTCGATATAAAAGTTGTACTCTTAGGTTCATAGTCGGGTTCTAATGCAAGGGGTTAACAGTCTATGGTTTAATGAGTAAGTATTAAAGTGAATAATACATCATAGGGAAAATTGCCCGAGATTATTACTCATGTTTAAGGTTACTATAACGAACAAGTTATATATGATGATCTTGTAATCCTGCTAAGATAATTTTGAGGAGAAAATAATGGAAATATTATTAATAGGCGGTGTAGCAACCGCAATGGCGTTGATCTTATCTGCATGGTTGATGACCTTTACTAAATGGTATCCCATTGCAGGCTTAGATGGTACTTATGACTTTGCAACATTGATTCGTGCCCATGTGGATTATGCCTTAATGTCAGTGTTTAACTTTAGTTTTTATGCCGCAGCAATGGCAGGTGGTATTGATTTACCGATTATCGCTTGTTGGTGTGTGGCGATTGGTGGATTTACCAACCCGAGTATTTTTGTAGTGGCCGCGTTAGATGAAAATTTCTGGGATAAAATGGTTTGGAAAGTATTGTCAGGTATCAGTTTTTTAATAACGACAGTAGGTTTTGTTTGGATTAGTTATACCTTCGTACAACATTATTTATCAGTATAAGGTAGCACATTAGTTTTATGAGTTTGTTCGGATTGCAATGGGCGATGCCCCTAGTCTTGTTATTACTACCATTATTAGTCTTCCCTTGGTTGACGCGAAACCAAGAGAAGACGGTAGTATGGAGCAAATTCGTTCCGGTTGATCCTTTATCTAGGTTAATAGGGCTTACGTTCAAACTATTAGCATCACTTGCTATTGCAAGTTTGGTCTTCGCACTTGCCCAACCTTATGTGCCGGAGAAGAAAGTAGAGCGTATTGCTGCCGGTGCTGAAATTGTATTAGTGGTTGATCGTAGCCGTAGTATGGATGATGCCTTTGCTATTAAAGGGCAGTTATTAATGGCAAGTGTTGGCAAGTCTGATAGTAAACGTCGAGTAGCTCAAAAGTATTTGCTGGAATTTGTTGATAAACGCCCTGATGATCGTTTTGGCTTTGTACTGTTCAGCGATAAAGCCGTTGATATATTACCGCTGACCTATAATCAACAAGCCGTTCGAGCAACGGTAAATGCCAATGCATTAGGCAAAGGCTTATCAGAAACAAATATCACCAAGGCATTGATTAAAGCTGCAGAAATGTATGATGGTCAACCCTATCGAGGTTCACGTATTGTGATGTTGGTCTCTGATGGTGGGCGTGAATTAAGTGATGAAGCGATGCAGACTATCAAGGCTGTCTATGAGCGTGAAAACTTATCACTTTATTGGTTGTATATGCGCTCAGTTACAGGCATGACCTTGGATGAGAAGCCGGGTGACAACCAGCGTTGGAAGGCAACCCCTGAGCGGAAGTTACACACCTTCTTTAAATCAATTGATATCCCATACCATGCCTTTGAAATTGAGTCTGTGAAAACCTTTTCTAAGGCGATCGATACGATTGATAAGCAGCAATACCAAACATTGATTGTTGAAGAAATCGTACCGCGTGAAGATAAAACAAAATCATTTTTACTAGTGGCAATGCTTGCTATGTTGATATTGCTAATTGCACAACTTTATACGGCTTGGGGTGTTAGAACCGCACATTCCTAAGTGAGTTGGCTTCGTACTAAGTCACAAAACTTCTGTACGGTTTTCTTACTACTTCTATTTTTAGCCACTAAAATCCCGATTGTTCTTGGCGGGAGTTGAGGATCTAAGTCGAATATTTCTAAGCGATATTTTGCTTTTAACACTGAAAATGCTTCAGGAAGAATACTGAATGAGCCACCACCTTCAACAAGATCAAGAATTGAGGAAATAGTATTAACCTCGGTGACATTAGTATATTTAATATGATTATCAGCAAAGTATTTATCTACTATTTTGCGTGTTTGAAAATAGTCGGAAAGTAAAATAGCTTTTAGAGGATGCGACTTTCCTTTCATAATATCTTTAGCGAATGACGCATTAGTGGGAGAGATAATAAGCTTCCAGCTTTCATCAAATAAGCGTTCAAATTCAATGTCAGGGTATTCTTTTTCCAATATGAAGCCAATACCGATATCTATATCACCATTTGCCAGCTTATTTTCAATGTTGTAATTGGTCATTTCTTCAATTTGTAGCGAGATATTAGGGTTGTTTCTATCAAATTCAGCCACTAGGCTACGAAGGTACAACGAGTTAATAGATTGTAATACACCGATTTTCAGGCTACCTGCTTGGCCTGACTCTATGTCCGACACCGATTCTTTTAATAGAGCGACCTCATTAAGTATTCTGTTGGCGGAAGATAGCACTAATTCACCATTGCTAGATAGCTTAACTCCTCGACCCACACGTTCAAACAACTTCGAGTTAAGCTCTTGTTCTAATTGTTTAATTTGGTTTGATAGCGCGGGTTGAGTAATGTGAAGTTTATCGGCAGCTTTGTGAAAGTGTTGCAGTTCTGCCACTACTTTGAAATAGCGTAAGTGTCTAAGTTCCATTTGTTTATCCCCACCTAATTGATTACTATAAGTTATCAATATGATAGTTATAAAAACTTATACTTTCAATTCATTCTCTGCGAGTATGC
>DAOUSV010000046.1 GCA_030627065.1 Piscirickettsiaceae bacterium
AGAAAAGTATCAAGGTATTCGTCCTGCTCCTGGTTATCCCGCTTGTCCCGATCACACCGAAAAAGCCTTGTTGTGGGAATTGTTAGAGCCTGAGAAAAATGTAGGCATCACCATTACTGAAAGCTTTGCCATGTTGCCAACAGCGGCAGTGAGTGGTTTCTATTTTGCTCATCCAGAATCACGTTATTTCGGCTTGGGTAAAATAGATAAAGACCAAGTTGAAGATTACGCACAGCGTAAAGGCTGGACAATGGATGTGGCTGAACGTTGGTTATCACCAGCACTTTCTTATGATGGAGATGACTAATGCAAGATGCTATCGATGACCTACAAATGAAATTAGCGTTTCAAGATGACTTATTAGAGCAACTTAATCAGGTTGTGACTGCTCAGCAAAAACAAATAAGCAATTTAGAATTAGCCCTTGAAACAATGAAAGTACAAGTTAATACCATGCAGACATCGAATGATGGAAGCAGTGCTCAACATGAGTTGCCACCGCATTATTGATTATGCAACAACGTCAATGTGTCATTTTTCAAGGTGAGCAAGACTGGAGTCTAGCATCAGCTAAAACACTATTAGCTGAATTTGATCATGAAAATCAGCTTAGTATCAGCCAAATGCAAGCACAGAATCAGCTTGGCAAAGAGTTTGATGCCGTTGTTCTTAATACCCACCAACAAAGTCAATTAAACCCTGATAGTTTAGGTGCCATCATTGGTACGGTTACCGCTGGTGGCGTATTGATCTTGTTATTGTCCGACTCGGTAAGTAATAGCCTGTGGATGCAGCGCTTTAATCAAATAGCCGCTGATTTCTCATCACAATATAAGAGCTTCATAGTAGTGAAAAAGGGTGATGACTTACCTAAAATTTCAAGCCCAAAATATCACGAGCAATCACAAACAAAAGACCAACAACTAGCTATTCAAGCAATCTTAAAAGTAGTGCAGGGTCATAGACGACGGCCTTTAGTTTTATCTTCTGATCGCGGTCGAGGAAAATCAGCAGCATTAGGCATGGCGGCGGCTGAGTTAATTAAGCAAGGAAAACAACGTATTATCATTACTGCACCAAGTTTAGCGACGGTGGAGACTGTGTTTAAACATGCGGCTGGAATATTATCGGATCCCAATGACTTAGCTAAAATCACTTTTATTGCCCCCGATGCTTTAATCGAATCAGATGAAAAAGCAGATTGTGTGCTGGTGGATGAAGCGGCGGCGATACCAGCGTCAATATTAGAACAGTTACTACAAAAATATTCACGGATTGTTTTTGCTACCACCTTGCATGGCTATGAAGGAACCGGGCGTGGCTTTGCGGTACGTTTTCAAAAAACACTGGATAGCAAAACACCGAACTGGAACCGTCTGCGAATGGAAACACCGATCCGTTGGCAACAAGATGATAGTTTGGAAGCCTTTAGTTTCCAGGCTTTATTATTGGATTCTGTTCCTGCTCAAGATGATCTTATAAGTAATGCCAATACTGATCTGTGTATTTTTGAACAAGTTGATCGCAAGCAATTAATTAATGATGAACAAAGCCTAAGAGAGCTTTTTGGTTTGATGGTGTTAGCACATTATCGAACGCGACCTTCTGACTTACAGATGATGTTAGATCGGGATGACATTACTGTTTATGCCTTGCGATACCAAGGGCATATTGTTGCCAGTGCTTGGTCGGTGAAAGAGGGTGAGTTAGATGATGATCTTGCTACGAATATTCATGCTGGTAAGCGACGGTTAAAAGGGCATTTATTACCTCAGTCCTTATTAGCTCATGCCGGTATTACTACGGCGGGCTCCTTATGTTATCAACGAGTTATTCGTATTGCCGTTCATCCGACAATCCAGCAACGTGGCTTGGGTGAAAAGCTACTACAGCAGATGATTGAACAGTCAGAAAAACAGAATGATATTATCGGTGCAAGTTTTGGTATAAGCATGGATTTATTATGCTTTTGGACAAACTCTGGCTTTGCTATTGCTCGATTAGGACTTCATAAAGATGATGTTAGCGGTAGCCATTCTGTAATGATGTTACGCAGTATCTCTGATCAAGGGCGGCAAGTATTAAATGATGTAACACAACGTTTTCAACAACAATGGTCAGCCTTATTACAAACACATTTTAAACAACTCGCTCCTGAAATTGTTATCGCTATTTCTCAAACTTTTCCACAACGACAAGCCCAACTCTCAACATGGGATAAGCAAGATATTCAAGCTTTCGCCACAGCACAACGAGCCTACGAAGTTAGTGAAATACCATTAAAGGTACTGATGGAAAGCAAGGTTCGACAAGCTGAGTTTTTAAAACTGACAAAGCCACAACAGCATTTATGTGTGATGTTAATACTGCAACTACTCTCATGGCATGAAGTAGCTAAACAACTAGGCTATACAGGTAAAAAACAGATTATTAGTGATTTGCGAGAGGTTTGTAATCTTTATTTGAGCGAAATTTTGTTAGAACTAGAATAGCTGTTACTGCATTATTGTTATTAATTTTGGTAACAAGTATATATTCCAATTTATATATATAAGTATGTAGAACTTTGGCTCCATCTTCAGTGTGTAGCCATGAAAACACCCCCATATTAATAAATAGAGTGAGCCAAAACATTAGGAGAAAGCTAGTTTTCTTTGTTTTGTGACGAAGTCTTTTCTGCGCGATAATTGCACCTGGCCAACCACACAATAATGAAAAAAGATGTAGAGTGTTTTCTGATGTTCTCCATTCACCATTTTGAGCGGCTCGTTTATCTTTAGCATATATGAGATAGGTAAGACTGCTAGCAATAATGAATATAAGTAAAACAAGCAGTGGCGTGTGGCCCAAATAATAGGAATATACTAATAAAATAGACAGGATATATATTAGAAAGTATTTATAAATCATGGGTTTTTACTTTTTTAGAGTTAACCAAATCTTATCATCACGCAACTCAATACTGAGTGGCTGTAAATCCTGCCCAGTACATGGCCCTGAAATGCAGTGACCATCATCTAGATTAAATGTTGCACCGTGGGTGGAACATTCGATATGTGTTTTTTCTAGTGATAGAAATTCATCTTCTTGCCAGTTTAGGCTGATGCCTAGGTGAGGACAGTGATTTTTGTAGGCGTAGATTTGTCCATCTTTTTTGACGAGTAGTAGCTCTAGGTTTTCTGGTTTTTGTTCAATGGTAAAACCACGGGCTTTGTCTTCTGTTAGATCTTGTTGTTTGCATAGGAAATGTTGAGTCATAATTAAATCTCAAAATCTTGAGTTAGCTTGCTAAAGCCTTGTTGGCCACATTTATGAGCTGCTAATTTACAGGCATTATCAAGGGCGCGTTGCAGATTATTATCGTTAACTAGGCTATGAATTAGAGCGGCATTAAAGGTATCGCCAGCACCGAGTGTATCTATCACTTGTTTGGTTGAAAAGGCTTCTCTATGTAATAACTTGCCAGAGTTATCAATTGCCCAAGCACCGTGGTCGCCCCATGTGCAGGTGGCGGTAATGTTGTTGGCTAATGAATTTAATAAGTCGGTGGCATTATAAAAATAGTTTGCTTGAGCATAATGCTGTGAAAACATCAAAATAGTGGCAAGTTCAAATAGTTGTTCGATATTGGGGCGTGGCTTTTCTATTTCTACTGAACATGGAATATCAGGATGATGTTGTTTAAGGTGTTGTAGCATCAAGACAGTATCGTCAATATTACGCCCTTCAAAATGTATCCAATCAAATTGCTGTAAATCAATTTTTTTAAAATTTTCAAAGCCATATTCAGGGCAATCACGATGATGGATAATACTTCGACTAGCGGTTTGTTGGCTAACAGTAATATAGGAGGTGGGCATTTTTCCTGTTGCTAGTCGTTTACAAGCGGTGATGTTGATATTTGATGATGTAAGATCATTAAGGATAAATTGACTGTCTGCTTGGTCAATTAAAACACCGCCCCAGTGGCATTGATGCCCTAATTGACTGAGTACGGTCAGTGTGTTGGTGGCATTGCCGCCACGGGTTTGGGATTGTGATATCGCACGCAGTTCACTGTCTTCATCTGGATAACTATCAACGATGTTGATAATATCGAGTGTAGCGATGCCGATTGCGAGAATTGTTGCCATAGTGAGATCCCCGCTTTCACGGGGAACATCTTTGATTTAGATTGTGTCAAACACGGCGCTAACAGCGGTAGTAATGTTATTCACATCACCAACACCAGCAATGCTGTGTAGTTTATTTTGTGTTGTATAGAACTCAACTAACGGTGCAGTTTGTTCTTGGTAGACCTTTAGACGGTTACCAATTGTTGCTTCATTGTCATCAGCGCGTTGGAATAAGTCACCATTACAGGCATCACAATGATCTGCTACTTTAGATGGCGATAAATGAACATTGTAGATAGCGCCACAGTCTTTACAAGTACGGCGACCAGTTAAGCGTTGTAGTAATTCTTCAAATGCAACATCAAGTAGTACCACACCTTGTAGCGGTTGGTTTAAATCTGACAACATTGAATCAAGCGCTTCTGCTTGAGGGATGTTACGTGGGAAGCCGTCAAGAATATAACCATTAGTAGCATCATCTTGTGAGATACGTTCGCGGATAAGGCCAATCACGATATCATCAGACACTAATGCACCTGCATCCATTGCTGTTTTCGCTTTTTTACCTAATTCACTACCTGCAGCAACAGCGGCTCTTAATAAGTCACCAGTTGATATTTGAGGGATTCCATATTTTTTAGAGAGTACAACACCTTGTGTACCTTTACCTGAACCTGGAGCGCCTAATAATACTGTTCTCATTTTTATTGCCTTTTTATAAATTTGTTACGACTAATTGGATAACATTAATGATTTTAGGGTGTCTAAATGTTCTGCTGTTTGTTGCAATATTTCGGGGATAACATCGACATCTAAGCCTAATAAATCCCATGCGGAGGCATCTAATGGTGGCACATGATTATCGCCGCTATGTCCAAATTCTGCTGCACTGACCATAATATCTGCAATATGTACGATAGCGACTTCTACTTGAAACTCTTCAGCAAGTGATGGATTGTGATGATAGCGTACAACCTGCTCTAAAGAACTAGGTAAGCGCCATGATTGTACGAGAGCTTGTCCAACATCGGTGTGATCAAAGCCGATAACACGTTGCTCTGCTTTATAAATTATTTCGTGGCCAAATTGTGCACTGTTAATGGCTTCTTTTGCTAATTCTGGCACAGTTTGATAGAGCACAAGACTGCCAATATTATGTAATAAACCTGCAATAAAATATTGTTCAACAGCGCGATGTCCACAGTGTTGGGCAAGTGAGCGAGCGGCGATTGCACAGGCTAAACTATGTTCCCAGTATTCATCCATATTAATAAGAACGCTAGGAATACCTTTGAACGCATTAATAACCGATGTTGCCAATACCAATTGTGTCAGTTCACGCGTGCCTATAATAGTGATAGCGCGTGAAATAGTATCGATTTGTGATGGGAAGCTGTAAAAAGGGCTATTAACTACTTTGAGCAAACGTGTCGCAAGCGAAGGATCGGTGTTAATAACATTGCTAATATCATCAGTTGTACTATTTGCATCGTTCATTAACTCATTAAGTTGAGTATAGGTATTTGGAGGTGATACTAGTTCCAGTGATTTATTAACGAGTGCTTGAGCTGTAAGAGACATAATGTATTATTCTTCCATGATGTTAGGTGTACTAATCGGTGCTTCTGACTCTAACTGCCAGTTAAAAAGAGCCTGCATAACTGGATGAGATAAATCTGTGTATTGAAATAGTGCTTGTCGTTGTGCAAGCTCTTCTTCGCTGAGTTCTATTGGTGATATTTGCTCGGACATATTACTGCATCCTCATTGATGATTGTAATAGTACATTACTTAATGTTGCGCCTAAAGAGCCTGCAAAACGGTCTAAATAATTTGGACGCGGTGTGTAATCTACAATATCTTCTGCACCGATAACATCTCTTGCAACGGTACTACTGTTTGCAAGACCATCAATAAGACCTAGAGTTAATGCTTGTTCACCTGACCAGAAAAGGCCTGAGAATAAGTCGGGATCATCTTTTAGGCGATCGCCTCGACCTTGCTTAACAACATTAATAAATTGTTGATGAATGGTATCAAGCATGGTGTGAGCATGTTTGATGTCTTTATCTTTCATAGGCATAAAGGGGTCAAGGAATGATTTGTTTTCACCAGCAGTTAGCGAGCGACGTTCGATGCCCAGTGTTTTGATTGTATCTGTAAAACCAAAGCTATCCATTCTCACACCAATTGAACCAACAATGCTGGCTTTATCGGCATAAATCTCATCAGCAGCAACTGCAATATAATAGCCTCCGGATGCACATACATCTTGGATCACTGCGTAAATCGGGAAGTCGGGGCGTGTTGCTTGTAGACGTTTAATCTCATCATTGATAATGCCTGATTGCACAGGGCTACCACCGGGTGTATTCATTCTAAGAATAAGACCTCGAGCACTTGAATTATCAAATGCATCACGAATACCCGTCACGACAGTATCGGCATTAGCTTCTGCATCAGCGGCAATAACGCCATTGATTTCAACCAGTGCGGTGTGCTCTTCTGTGTGCATGGCAATATCATCACTTGGCACCATCAGCATAATAACGGCGATTAAATAAAGGAACATGAGACCTTTAAATACATATCCCCAGCGACGGCTGGTACGTTGTTCTTTTAATGCGGCAAAGGCAAGATCTTCTAATACTTTACGTTCCCATGAGGGTTCTTGCTTGCTAGAAGCGTTATTGCTACTAGAGGGTGGAAAATCACCGAATGTTGCCATGTTGTTATCCTAAATTTGAAATATTTTGTTTATCATATCAATTTGAGTATCACCGATCCATTAGCCATCGTTGAGCATGATGAAGATTCGACACAATAGCTTGTGGTTCACAGGCTTGTAGCGTTTCTATGCTGTGAGCGCCATGACTAATAGCCAAGCTGTCCGCGCCAGCATTGTGTGCCATTAATAAGTCGAACTCGGTATCACCAATCATCACTGTTTCTTTGGGACTAACGCCAATGTGAACCATTAATTCTTCAATCATTTGCGGATGGGGTTTAGAAAAGCATTCATCGGCACAGCGAGTGGCATGGAAAAAAGGTTCTAGCTTTGTGCTTGCTAAGATTTTATCCAAACCTTTACGACTTTTCCCTGTGGCCACGCCCAAGAAATAGTCTTGTTCAGATAAGTGTTGAATAAGCGGAAATGCATTATCAAACAAAGGAATATCTTGTGGATCGGACAACCATATTTGTCGGTAAGTATCGGCAAGTTTGTTAATTGTTTTGCTATCAATATTGGGATAAAGCGATTCAGCCGCTTCATTTAGCCCCAAACCAATAATATGTTTGATGGCTTTATCATCTAATGGCGATAGGTCTAACTGCGTGATTGCCGCTTGCATACAATGAACAATATGGGCGGTAGAATCCATTAATGTACCATCCCAATCAAATACGATAAGTTGATACCGGCTCATAATTGTTCCTTCAAGCGATTAACGACATTTTGTAATTGTGTTGGTAGTGGGGCGACTAAATTTAATACTTTCTCTGTTGTCGGATGTTTAACATCCAATTTCCAAGCATGGAGGAACATACGTTTTAAGCCCTGCTTCTTCATCTCTTTATTAAAGTTGCGATGACCGTATTTATCATCACCGGCAACAGGGTGTTCAAGATAAAGTGAATGCACACGAATTTGATGTGTGCGCCCTGTGTAAAGTACCACTTCGGTTAATTGGGCTTGTGGGAATGTTTCAATAGGGATAAAAACGGTTTTGGCATATTTTCCTTCGGGGTTAATCTGCACCATCCGCTCGCCAGCCAAGACGGTGTTTTTAAGTAAAGGTTGTTCAACTAATCGTTCACCCTGTGACCATGAGCCTTTTAATAAAGTGAGATAACGCTTATTAATTTCATGATCACGCATTTGGTTCTGTAGATGAACTAAAGCATGACGATTTTTGGTGATCAATAAACAGCCTGAGGTATCACGATCAAGGCGGTGCACTAATTCTAAATACGGCAGATCATCTCGAATAATACGTAATGCTTCAATAATGCCTTGGTCAATATTGCTGCCAGCATGGACAGCTAAACCAGGTGGCTTGTTAATAACCAGTAAATCATCATCTTCAAACAGCACACATTCAGTAAGTTGTTGTCGAATATGACTACCTACAAATGACTTAGCTGATTTTTCTGAGGTACGAAGTGGTGGCACACGAATTGTATCGCCAGCTTGAATTTTATAGGTTTGTTTAATCCGACCTTTATTAACTCGAACCTCACCTTTGCGAATAGCACGATAAATACGGCTTTTCGGCACGCCTTTTTCAAGAGTTAATAAAAAGTTATCAATTCGCTGACCTGCTTGTGCGGCAGAAATGTCGATAAATTGAACGGGATTAAGTTTAGTATTTTGCGTAGCCATAAATATATTTTGATTTGTCTATTGCTGATAGGTCTTTGTGCTGTTATATTCAGATGTCGGTTTTTTTGTTTAGAAGGGTCAGTATACTGGCTTTCAACAAATGAAACCTGATAAATGGCAGGTCGCTCCCGATAGGTTGATGCGGCAAGAAAATACAAAAGATTTAGTGACAATTTCTGGGCTTAGGCTCGGAGTACAGGGACTCTTCAACGAGTCCGAATAAATTTAAATGGTTCCCATGTCTAGGTAATAATGAACAATTAATGCACCAGACAGAATGATAAATAACGTAATTTAATAGTAGATATTGAGTGGCGACACCATGGGGTGGCGTACTAATATCAAGTATAAATGCCGCATTACAAGTAATGAGGTAGTGGTTTCTTCAAATAATTAATAATGATATAGAAACCACAAAACAGGAAAACACAGTGTGCAGAAGTAAGACGCATTGTGACTATTCAATTGCATAGAACAAATAAAATTATTCTGCAAAAGTCATAATGACTGTGCGTTTCCTTATGAAAATTAAGGGAAAACAGACGTGAGAGCCTCATATGAGGTTATAAATGAAACGAATTTTAATTAACGCAACGCATGAAGAAGAGTTGCGAGTAGCGATGGTCGATGGCCAGCGTTTGTTTGATTTAGACATTGCAGTTCCATCACGCGAACAAAAAAAAGGCAATATCTACAAAGGAAAAATCACACGAGTAGAGCCTAGTTTAGAAGCCGTTTTTGTTGAGTATGGCTCAGAAAGACAAGGATTTTTACCCTTAAAAGAAATTTCAAAAGAATATTTCAAAAAATCAAGTGGTGAAAAAGCAGGTCGTATCAACGTACAAGACGTTGTTTCTGTGGGTCAAGAACTTGTTATTCAAATTGAAAAAGAAGAGCGCGGCAACAAAGGCGCGGCACTTACAACAATGATCAGCCTTGCTGGACGTTATTTGGTATTAATGCCTAATAGCCCTCGTGCTGGTGGTATTTCACGTCGTATCGAAGGAGAAGAGCGTTCTGAATTACAAGAAGCATTACGTTCTTTAGAAGTTCCTGAAGGTATGGGTATGATTGTTCGTACCGCTGGTGTTGGCAAGCAAACTGAAGAATTGCAGTG
>DAOUSV010000074.1 GCA_030627065.1 Piscirickettsiaceae bacterium
ATACAATCGCGGTAATTTGAGGATGTTCTAATTTTATAACTTCATAAATGCCGCGAGCATCCATCCATTTTAATTGCTCTAAACCCGAGGTATTACCACCTGTAAGAATTCTATCTAATACATTACCAGCATTATCTTCGCCTAATGCACCCACCAGCATAGAACGAACATAATCATGTGAGCCAATACCCAAGCCGGTTTGCTCTTCAACAGTGGCGACAAAGTTATCTAAAACGCCTTGTACTTCTTCGCGAGAAACATTATTTAACACAGCCATCGCTTGGCCAATTTTCTGAACCTCTTTGGGATTCATGTGCTTTAACACTTCCCCAGCTTCATCTTGCCCTATTGATCGCAAAAATACAGCTGCTTTTTGAACGCCTGATAAAGGTCTAACTTCTTCTGCCATTATGCTTCACTCGCTGCCCAATTTTTTACCACTTGCGCGACTAATTCAGGGTCTTGTTGCACTAAACTTCGTACATTATTTAATTGCCCTTCAACATCATCGGCACCTGTTGTAATTTTTTCAATATCTGCAGTAATATCAGCAGCGGCCATCCCCCCCCCTCCTGTCGCTGTAGCCGACATTTGATTACCTTCAGATAATACTGGCACTTTGTTCAAGTCTCTAAATGCAGGACGAATAACACCAAATACTAAGAATAATACCAGCAATCCACCTAATGCTTGTTTGGCAACATCCCATATCCATGCCTGCTCCATTAACGGTATTTCAGGCAATGCCTCAACCGCGACAGGAACCTTAAAGGCTGCATTCACAATATTCAAACTATCTCCACGTGCTTTACTAAACCCAATCGCATCCATTACTAATGTATTAATACGAGTCATTTCTGACTCTGTTAATGGTGTTGATTCTACATTACCATCGGCACCAATAGTACGGTGCTCATCCACTAAAACGGCCACGCTTAATTTTCTGATTGAGCCGGGAGCTCTACGTGTATGACTAATCGTACGATCTAATTCAAAATTACGCGTGCTTTGCTTGCTACTACTTCCTGGAGAGCCTCCTGTAATAGCTTGTCCATTTTCACCTGTTGCAACTTCTGGCGCAACACCGCCGCCTGGAGGTTGGTTCGATAATGCACCAGGTACACCTAAAGCACCAGCAACACCAACACGATTATCTTCTTGTATTTGCTCACTACGAAGCACTGACATGTCTGGGTTATAACTTTCATTTGTTTGCTCACTAACCGTGAAGTCCACTTCAGCAACCACTTGTGCTCGGATACCATCCAAACCAACAATCGGTGACAATATATCTTCAATTCGTTGAATATAGCGTTGTTCTATTTTTTGCGTATATTGTAATTGAGTATCACTTAACTCAAGTGCCTCATTAGCACCACCACGTGTTAACAAGTTACCTTTATGATCGACAATGGTGACATCTTTATTTGATAGGTTGGGAATGCTTGAGGCAACCATATGAGTAATTGCGGCAACTTGACCTGATTCTAACTGACGACCAGCATATAAGTTAACCACAACTGATGCACTTGGATTTCTACGTTCGCGAACAAAAACCGATTGCTTGGGTACCGCAAGATGAACTCGCGCACTACTGACGTTATATATTTCTGAAATAGAACGAGCAAGTTCCTGCTCCATTGCTCGTTGATAACGTGCCCGTTCAACAAATTGACTGGTACCGAAGCCTTGATCACCATTAAGCATGTCCATGCCTTGAGATGATGAGCTCCGCGGTAATCCAGCCGCAGCTAGCTTCAAACGTAAACCCTGTAATTTAGATGATGGCACCAACACAGCACCTGTTGTTATATCCAACTTGTAATCGATATTTGATTGTTGTAAAACAGCAATCACTTCCGATGATTCTTTTGCCTGCATACCACTAAATAACACTTGATAATTAGGTGTCATTGACCACATCAATACATAACCACCTAATGCAATACTCGCGGCAATAGCCAATAAAAAACCAATTTGCTTCATTACCGGTTGACGAGATACATTTGACTGCATTGCGCCTAACCCGGTTGTTGGCATAGGAAGACCTGTTGCAGGGTTGATTGTAGCGGGTACATTTTCCATAATTTAATCTTCTTTAGTATTCGAGCATGTTAAAAAGCGTTATCTATTAAAGCGGGATAAATAGGCTAAACACTCATCCGCATAACTTCTTCATATGCATTAATTAACTTATTTCTTACTTGTACTGTTGCTTGAAATGCGACCGATGCTTTTTGTGATGCAATCATGGCATCAGCCAAGCTAACATTCGGATCGCCCATTTCAAATGCTGTTTTTAATTTACCGGACGCTTGCTGGGTTTCATTAACTTGATTAACCGCTGACTTCATTAAACTAGAGAAATCAACATTACTCGTGCCACTGGTTGCCTGAGGACTTGCCATTGGCTGCTGTGCTGCTTGCGACTGTGCCGCACGCATTTGCATTAGTAATTGATTAGGATCGATAGCTGTAATCATAATATTTCTCCGATATAAACGAGGTCGTTATCTAGACCTATGCAGAGTTCTTGCCAACCTTCTCAGGAAGCGCCACACCTTCCTCTCTAAAACGAGACAGCTTGTATCGAAGTGTGCGCTCACTTATGCCCAACTCTTTTGCTGTAGCTCGTCTACTGCAATTATTTTTCTCTAGAGCATCAAGAATATGTCGTTGCTCATGGCTACGTAAATCATCACCCAAACTATCAATTTCTATTGATGTGTCAATTTTTAATCCACTCGTTTGCGCGCTAGATAGGTATTCAAATGCCAAATCTTTGGCAGTAATGGTATGACCTTGTTGCAGGATCAAGGCTCGCTGCAATACATTATCTAATTCACGTACATTACCTTGCCAAGTATGGGATAACATACTTGCTTCCGCACATCGACTAAAACTTGCCCTTGCTCTATTTGCCAGCGAACAATGCTTTCTGATTAGCTGATCGGCTAAAGGCATAATGTCATCCTTGCGATCACGTAATGGTGCAATTTGTAGTGGAAATACATTTAAGCGATAGAATAAATCTTCACGAAAATTACCTTCATTAACTTCGTGACGTAATAGTCTATTAGTTGTTGCTAATACGCGAACATCTAATGAAATTAATTTACGCCCACCAATACGTTCTACTTCTCGTTCTTGTAAAACACGTAATAATTTTGCCTGTAAACTTAAATCCATTTCTGATATTTCATCTAACAAAATGGTACCGCTTTGTGCTTGTTCAAATTTACCTGCATAGGCTTGACTCGCACCGGTAAATGCCCCTTTTTCATAACCGAATAAGGTTGCTTCCAGCATGTTTTCAGGGATTGCAGCACAGTTAATCGCCACAAAGGGGTTATTACTTCGTGCGGAGTTATTATGTAAGAACCTAGCAAGAACCTCTTTACCCGTGCCACTTTCACCACTGATTAATACCGATGCATCCGTGTCAGCGACTCGTCTTGATAAGGTCAGTAAATCACGAGAGGATTTATCAACGGAAACCATATCCTCATCTAATGATGTTGTTCGTACATACCGCTGGACTCTTTCCAATAAAACATCGGCCTCAAATGGCTTAATTAAATAATCACTAGCCCCTTCATGCATGGCATCAACCGCACCTTGTACCGTGCCATAAGCAGTCATAATAAGAACTGGAAGTTCTGGCGCCATTGCTTTAGCTTTTTTCAATAAGGTATGGCCATCCATTGGTCTCATTTGCAAGTCACTGAGCAATAAGCCAATTTTTTCATTGGCCAACTTATCCAGTGCACTTTGACCTTGATCTGTCGCTGAAACCTTATACCCAGCCAGCTCAAGTGTGTCACATAATGCTCCTCGAAGATTACTATCATCCTCTACAACCAAAATCGTTGAGTCGTTCATTCTTGCTTCCTCTTATTTCTGAGCTGTTAGCACAAAATTATCTGCCGCTTGATACATAGGCAAGCGCATACAAAAAGTACAGCCTTCACCCTCATCACTTTCAAACCAAAACTTACCTTTATGTGCTTGCACTACTGATTGAACAACCGCCAATCCCAAGCCTGTTCCTGATGATCGCGTGGTAAAAAATGGCGTCAACACTTTATCTTTGTCTTCTTCAGCAATACCCATACCATTATCTTCAACCGTAATTTCAATATAATCGATACCATCATCAATAATATGGTCAGCAAACAAAGTAATTTCCCCCTCACTTTCACACGCGGTTCGGGCGTTATTCATTAAATTATTTACAGCACTAGCAAGCGCATCTTTACTGCCATAAACATAACTGTTCTTTGCTGAATTTTGTACCTGCAAATGATATTTTTCTGAGTTAGGTGTTGAGCGAAACTGCTGCTCAACGGTCCACAATAAATCGGCCACACGCACCGGCTCGGTTACTGTCATATCTCCACGAGAAAACGCCAGCATATCTTTAACTAACTGCTCCATATGGCTAATGCTGGTATGTAGTTTTTGAGCGAAACGCTTCTGTATAGAACGCTCCGTATTTTCTTTTAATAAGGGAGATAAATACAACAAAGCAGATGATAATGGTGTGCGTATTTGATGTGCCAAACGAGCGGCAACCTCACCCATTGCCGATAGCCGTTGTAGGTGCGATATTTTTTGTTGCAACTGTCGAGTTTCTGTTACATCTTGCAATAAAACTATTTGGCCCGGCTCGTCTTCTAAGGGACTCGTTGATATATAAAGCAAGCGCCCATCTTTTAATGAAATATTTTCACCGTCATCTAGTTTCGGTGCAAACACTCTATCAATAACATCAGACCAAACTTTATTTTCTAATGATTCCCCTAAAACCTGAACAGCCACCGTATTACATTGTTGAATACATCCATCACCATCTAAAATAATAACGCCGCCAGGTAGCACTTCTAATAAGCGCTCCATTCGACGTTCTATATGAGAAGCTTGTTCAACTTGTTGTTTTTGTGGCTGGCGACTATGTGATAACTTAGTTGTAAGATGTGCCACACCATTATCAACAGCCAGACCTGTACTAACAGATACTTTCTGATCTTCATCTAATGGTCTAGCAAATACATTCAAGTTCATTCGTCTTGCCCTAATACTGGATAGTTAGTATATCCAGCAGAGCAAAATCTATGCCTTGTTTATATATATCATACTTATCATGCAGTTAAGACCAAAAATAAAGTTAGAGTCAATACTATGACTGCAGGTTGGGTTTCAACCCAACACTGGGTATTTAAATCAAGGTAAGAAGTTGGACTTAAGTCCAACCTACAATTACAACTAATCCCGTTGAATCCCATATTTACGCATTTTCTCAACCAATGTCGTACGACGCATTTTCAACTTGTTTGCCGCATGAGCCACCACACCATCGGCCTCTTCCAATGCTTGCTTAATTAACAAGTATTCAAGATTAGCTAAATGCTCTTTTAAATCCAAACCTTCTTCAGGGAAGCTTTCCGGATCAGCCTGTACGCCTGGGATTGATTCTGATTTATTCTCAACAACGGCTATTTGAGTAACTTCTTTGACCTTTTTAGGCTCAGGAGCTGCCTCAATAACCGATGACACTAATTCAGGTAACTCTCCACCCTCAATCTGGAACTTTTCAGGCAAATCATCAAAATCTACGGTTCCATAAGGGAATAAAATAACCAATCGCTCAATAACATTGGCCAATTCACGCACATTTCCCTGCCAATGACACTGACATAATGATGCAATAGCAGCTGGTGTTAAACGAACTGTACCTCTATTTTCATGTTCGATACGAGTTATCAGCTCATTTATAAGTAATGGAATATCTTCTGGTCGCTCACGTAATGCTGGGATGTCTATTGGAAAAACATTGAGACGATAAAATAAATCTTCTCGAAAGTTCCCATCAGCAATATGTATTTCTAAATTACGGTGCGTTGCAGCAATCACTCGCACATTGGCTTTTAACGTTTTATTGCTGCCTATACGTTCATAGGTTCGTTCTTGTAAGACTCGCAATAACTTAACCTGCATCGGCAATGGCATATCACCTATTTCATCAAGAAATAATGTGCCGCCCTCCGCCATTTCAAAGCGGCCTTTACGTGTTGTAATCGCACCCGTAAATGAGCCTTTTTCATGGCCGAACAACTCACTCTCAAGTAACTCACCAGGGATTGCACCACAGTTTACAGGCACAAACGGCTTTTCTCGACGAGAAGACAAGTGATGCAAATTACGAGCAACAACCTCTTTACCCGTACCTGACTCACCCAAGATCAGCACATTCGTTTCAGAATCTGACACCTGATCAATCATTAATTGAACAGCCTTCATTGCACGGCTATTACCGACCAGTCGGCGAAAATCATAGCCACTACTCTCTTTAGAATCTTGCTGACCACGATAAATCGTCGCTTGCTGCAATGCATTACTTAATTGAGGGTATTTAACAGGGAAGCGTAACGAACCTAATGTACCTGGAAAATCTGTTACATCAGCATTTGGCACTTCAAGTTGAAATACGGGTACACGGGCCTCATTATTAACAAGCTCTCGTAATAACTGTTTAGTTTGATGTTTATCGCCACAATCACCAACAATTGCCATCACAATATCGGATAAATCACCCGCATCTTCAAACCATAAATCTGGATCATTAACGATCACTGGCTGACAGTTAATAAACTCAACTAATGTTGATAATAACGCACGGCGTTCATCATCCACATCAACAATTAATACATTGTTTGCACTCATGTTCTCTCCAGTCCATTGAATGAACTTCTTGTCGTAGGTTGGAAAATCCCAACATTCAACCGCTATCAACTTCCCCGTGTGGGTTGAAATTCATTCCAACATTTCGACCGCTATCAACTACCCATTGTCGGGTTGAAACCCGACCTACATCGTAGGTTGGAATTTATTCCAACATTCCGGCCGCTAGCAACTGTCCATGTCGGGTTAAAACCCGACCTACATCGTAGGTTGGAATTTATTCCAACATTCCGGCCGCTATCAACTGCCCATGTCGGGTTAAAACCCGACCTACATCGTAGGTTGG
>DAOUSV010000044.1 GCA_030627065.1 Piscirickettsiaceae bacterium
TGTATTTCCAATCTTCTTCTTTTTTAGAAGGTAGACCTTGTTGATTAAACTGGGTCAATGCTTGCAACCGCAATGCCTTTAACCAGCGTAAATCATCACCCACTAACGATGCATTCTCAGCAATACTGGCAAATGGCGTTAGCACCTCTGTCAATGATTTAGAACTAAGCATCGGCATTAACCCAACCATAACCGATTTTTTCTAACTCTTTAGCCAGCTCTTTGTCGCCTGATTTCACAATCTTGCCATCAGATAAAACATGGACAAAATCAGGTTCAATGTAATCTAATAGACGTTGGTAATGGGTGATCATGATTATCGAACGTTCTTCTGAACGCAGTGCGTTAACACCGTCAGCCACATCTTTAAGGGCATCAATATCTAAGCCTGAATCAGTTTCATCTAAAATAGCTAATGATGGCTCTAATAAGGCCATTTGTAAGATTTCATTACGCTTTTTCTCGCCGCCAGAAAAGCCCTCATTCACGCCACGGTGTAAAAAGGTTTCATCCATTTTGACGAGTTCAAGCTTGCTACGAACTAAAGTCAAAAAGTCGATAGCATCAACCTCATCTAATCCTTGGTATTGGCGAACGGCATTGAGCGCAGCTTTCAGCAAATAGATATTACTAACACCTGGGATTTCAACCGGATATTGAAACGCTAGAAACACTCCACGTTGTGCACGTTCTTCTGCTTTTAAGGCTAATAAATCTTCACCCTTATACAGCACACTACCTTGGGTAATTTCATAACCATCACGGCCTGCAAGTACGTTAGATAAAGTACTTTTTCCGGCACCATTTGGCCCCATAATCGCATGCACTTCACCGGCATTAATGGTTAAGTTAATACCTTTTAGAATTTCTTTTCCATCAACGCTAGCATGTAAATCTTTAATTTCTAACATATTCATTTTTGTTTTACTCTTCTTTTTAGTCTGCATCAGTCGGACTGAAATCCGACCTACATAACTTTAATAATTTCCCATCGATCGGATTCCAATCCGACACAGTCTTAACCTACTGAACCTTCCAGTGATAGGCTTAATAAATTCTGTGCTTCAACCGCAAATTCCATTGGTAATTGACGCATCACTTGCTTACAAAAGCCATTAACAATCATCGATACCGCATCATCGGCATTCAATCCACGTTGTTTACAATAGAACAGCTGATCTTCACTAATTTTTGAGGTAGATGCTTCGTGTTCAACTTGTGCCGTTGGATTTTTCACTTCAATATAAGGGAAAGTATGAGCGCCACACTGGTCACCCATTAATAAGGAATCACATTCAGTATAGTTACGGGCATTTTCAGCATTAGGCCCAACACGAACTAGTCCGCGATAAGCATTTTGTGAGCGTCCGGCTGAAATACCTTTTGAGATAATAGTAGAGCTGGTATTTTTACCAAGATGAATCATCTTAGTACCAGTATCCGCCTGTTGCAGATTATTAGTCACTGCAACAGAGTAAAACTCACCGGTTGAATTATCACCTTGCAAGATAATGCTTGGGTATTTCCAAGTAATCGCCGAGCCTGTTTCAACTTGTGTCCATGATACTTTTGAGCTTTCGCCTCGGCACGCTGCACGTTTTGTGACAAAGTTAAAGATACCACCCACGCCATTTTCATCACCGGGATACCAGTTCTGTACCGTTGAATATTTTATTTCCGCACGATCATGCGCCACCAGCTCAACCACAGCCGCATGCAATTGATTTTCATCACGCATCGGCGCTGTACAGCCTTCTAAATAACTAACATAAGCATCATCATCGGCAATAATCAAAGTCCGTTCAAACTGCCCTGTATTCGCCGCATTAATACGGAAATATGTGGACAACTCCATCGGGCAACGTGTGCCTTTTGGAATATAAACGAAAGAACCATCACTAAACACCGCTGAATTCAACGCCGCATAGTAATTGTCACGATAAGACACTACGCTACCCAAATACTTCTTAATCAATTCAGGATGTGCATGTACCGCTTTTGAAAACGGCATAAACAAAATACCATCTTCAGCTAATTTATCTTGGAAAGTATTGGCCACCGATACGCTATCAAACACCGCATCTACAGCCACACCCGCTAAGCGAGCACGTTCATCCAACGGTACGCCGAGTTTTTCATAAGTACGCAATAACTCAGGATCAACCTCATCTAAACTCTTAGGACCATCGGTTTTTTGCTTAGGTGCTGAATAATAGCTAATCGCCTGATAATCAATTTCAGGATAATTAACATGCGCCCATTCCGGTGTTTCCAAGGTCAACCAATGACGAAAGGCCTCTAAACGCCACTCTAATAGAAACTCAGGTTCTCCCTTGATACGTGAAATATCACGCACGGTTTGTTCGCTCAACCCTACCGGTAAGCTTTCTGATTCAATATCAGTCACAAAACCAGCTTGATACTCTGATGCTAATACATCATCGATTTGTTCTTGTTCAGCCATGTAGCTCACTCTTATGTAATGTTGCTGATGGATAAAAATGTATCGGACTTGCGCCTTTTTCTTCAGCTTGAGGCGCTAGCATATCGGATAACTTAACCTCGTCTAACGCATAAGAAACGGCATTATTAATCTTCGTCCAGTTAGTTTGGATCGAACAATGCGATTCCTGTTCGCAATGACTTTCATCACTCACACACTCAGTCAACGCAATAGGTCCCTCTATTGCCGCGATAATATCTGCCACCGAAATTTTCTTAGGGCTTCGACTTAAATTGTAACCGCCTTGGGCACCACGTTCTGAGATTAATAATTCTGCTTGAGATAAAGCCTTTAATACTTTACGTACTGTCGGCAACGGCATACTCACCGCATCTGACAAACTATGTGCGCTGTGCTTTAGATAGGTTTTTGATGCTAAATAACTCATCAAAACAATACCGTAATCTGTTAACTTTCCCATTCGTAGCATAGCTCTCCTCCTAATTGGGACCATTATAGTACCAATTAAAACAATAACCAAGCTTTTTGCTACGTTATTCCATTCAATCATCAAATTTTTTCTTACAATTAAAATGTGAGAGAATACGCGCCAGGTGAACTTTATCAAAGCTGTAATGACTAATCATTACATTCGAATTTGATGAGACATTTGCACGATAAGTATTTTTTGTCATAACAAGGAAGAAAATAGTCGAAAAAAGCGTAGTTTACTAATGTAAATGAGCCTTTTTAGACTATTTTTAACGCAGGCATGCCAGAAAAGACGACTCGTGAAAAGGTCTCTTAATGAATGATTTACCCTACTCAATTACTATCAAGAGCATATTTAAATGAATTTAAAATCACTCGTAATTCTTCCTATCCTATTTTTTGGAGCACACGCAATGGCTGACACTCACCCAGCTACACTAGACAATGATAAACAGAAACTAAGCTACATCTTCGGTATTCAAGTAGGCCAAAACATGGCAGCTGAAGGCGTTGATTTAGAAATGGATGCTTTCGCGGCAGGCGTTGCTGACATGATAGCTGGCAAACAGCCACAACTAGATCAAGCAACTGCTGAAAAAATTATTGGTGAATTCCAAACACTAAAAGCCAAAGAAATGGCTGCAGAAATGAATAAGAAACAAGAAGCATCAACACTATACATGGATGCTAATGCTAAGAAAGATGGCGTAGTAACAACAGAAAGTGGCTTACAATACAAAATCATCACAGCAGGTGATGGCGCAACACCAACAACAGAAGATAAAGTTATCGCACACTATAAAGGTACTTTATTAGACGGTACTGTATTTGATAGTTCTTACGACCGTGGCGAACCAGCAACATTCCCAGTAACTGGCGTAATCCAAGGCTGGCAGGAAACATTACAATTAATGAAAGAAGGCGCTAAATGGGAAATCGTTGTTCCTGGTAACTTAGCATACGGTCCTCGTGGTGCTGGTCAAGGTTCACCAATTGGTCCTAACGAAACATTAATTTTTGAAATTGAATTAATTGCTATTACAAAATAGTCTTTAATCAAGCTTAAATAAAAGGCGCTATCAGTTTTCTGGTAGCGCCTTTTTTATGCTCTCTGAATCAGATATCTTTAAAGCAGATTGGGTATATATAAATGGAAAAACAAAATATTCATTTCGAAGAAGAATTGGCGGCCCTCTTAAAACTACGTGAGCAAGAACAATCACAGAAATTAAAGCTCATCATCCATGCAGGCACACCTAAAACTGGCACCACGAGCTTACAGACCTACTTAAATAAGAAACAATCTAAGCTAAGAAGAAAAGGCATTATTTATCCGCATAATCTTGATAAATTACAAAATACCAATGCACCAAAACACCAGTGGTTTGAGAAAAACCTCGTTTCAGCCAATGTAGAAAGCTTTCTAGAAAACTTTAAAAACATAATCTCGCAAGTTAAACCAGACACCCACACCATTATCCTGTCATCGGAAGGTATCTATAATTACTGGTGGGATTTTCCTGCTGAATCAAAAGAGCTTTTAGCTGAGCTGAGTAACGTCTTCAATATTGAAATATGGGTATGGTTTCGTGAACCTCTCGCCTTTATTGAAAGCTATTACAAACAATGCATTCGTAACCCACAAGTTAAAAGTAACCCCTGTTATGGCAAAGACTTATCCTTTGCTGAGATGTTAAATATTGAATGGTTCGCCCAACATTTAAACTATCAAGGCTTTGTCGCTGAGTGCCAGACATTATTTGGTAACAGTAACGTTTTCGCCTTTAAATATGAAGGCGATGTAGTACAAGAAGTTATTCATAAATTAGGACTGGCCACTCCACATGACAATCCCACTCCAAGACAAAATAAAAGTTTAAACAGTGCATCAATAGAGTTACTAAGAACTATAAACAGCTACAATCTCAAAGCAAAAGATAAGGCGCTTGTTATGCCCCATTTAAAAGAAATTAATGGAATTATTGAGAGTTATGAAAATGAGTCATTAATCAATGATGAATCTAGAAAAAAAGTCCTAAAAATATCTAATCCTATTAAACTTCTGAGCTATGTTCCATAACAAAATAATTTATTGGGAATCTAATTGAGACTTTTTTATACTTCGCATATATTAAGTTCAGTTATCGATAAGTAACTGCTTTAACAGCTCCCAATCAAAACAAGCCCCAGGATCAGTTTTTCTATCCGGTGCTATTTCTTGGTGGCCTTTAACTTGTTGATGATCTAGTTTTGGATAGCTCTGACATAGAGCATTAATAATTATTGTAAGCTGTTGATATTGTGTTGGTTCAAAGTTCTGTTCATCACAGCCTTCTAATTCAATGCCGATAGTGAAGTCATTGCATCGTTCTTTACCATCCCATGATGAAATACCCGCATGCCACGCACGTTGGTCAAAGGGAACATATTGAATCACTTCACCATCACGTCGTATCAATAAATGGGCTGAGACTTTCACATTGGCAATATCAGAAAAATAAGGATGTGCATTTGGATCGAGTTTATTTAGGAATAAGTCATTGATCCAGCCACCACCAAAATCACCGGGCGGCAGGCTAATATTATGTATCACAATACCGCTTATCTCTTCACCTTTAGGACGTTGATCCTGATTAGGTGACCGATGATAGCTAATATCAGCAATCAGCCCTATTTTCGTATTTATCTGCACGATTTATTTCCTGATACCCTGCAATACCATACGCGTTAAGCTGACAACGCCGATTAGCTTGCCTTCTTTATCTACTACGGGCGCTCTGGATAGTCTAAAGCGTTCAAATAAGCGAGCGCAATAACGAATATCCATTGAGGCATCGACGGTAATGATTGGCTTAATCATTATTTCATAAACGTTAACCCGATCTGGCGACTTATTTCGTGCTAATACATGATGAGCAATATCCGACATTCTTACCACACCATATTCATCATCTTCATGACGTTTATCAACGATTAGCATTTTATTTTTTAGATTTTTCATCTGCGATAATGCATCAGAAATGGTGGTCATTCCATTAACAATATCAATACCATGTCGCATCACATCTTGCACCCGTACGATCTCTTTTGGTTTCATAATTCACCCTCCACAACGCTTAACAATGTTTGGATTTGATGAGACACACCCACCGCATCTTCAACATCAATTTGAATAGCAATACCTGTGCCCGGCTTTTCATCAAATTGAGCAACTTCTTCGATGGTTTCAAGAATATGACGACTTAAATGTTCTTCAACCAAAAATAAAATCACGTCACGTTGGGTTTCAAGGTTCAAACCAAAGAAGGTTTTCTTTTCTTCTAAGCCTTCACCCCGTGCATTATTGATAATGGTTGAGCCTGTGGCCCCCGCCAATCTGGCGGCGGTTAATACATCATCTGTTTGCCCATCTTCTACAAAACATATAATTAATTTAAAGTGCATTATTTAATCTCCTCTTTGTCTTTTTTATCTTGTTTTCGTTGTCGCCACTCTGTGAGCTGTGCATAACCCATCACGCTCATAATGGGGAATAAACTAGCAAAAGCAATCAAGCCAAAGCCATCCATTAAGGGACTACGTCCTGGAATAGTTGATGCTAAACCAAGGCCTAATGCAGCCACTAATGGCACGGTAACCGTTGATGTTGTTACGCCACCCGAATCATAGGCTAAGGCAATAATGAGCTTGGGCGCATAGAATGTTTGAATAATGACAATGACATAACCCGCCATAATGTAATAGTACAACGGTGTGCCAGTAATAATACGGAATGTGCCTAGCGATATACCCACTGCAACGCCAATCGCAACGGCAATACGCAAACCCCAAATAGTGATTGCGCCACCCGATACTTCTTCCGCCTTAATAGCTACTGCTAATAAAGACGGCTCAGCAATTGTGGTGGCAAAACCAATGGCCGCAGCAAAGATATACACCCACATATAATCACCCCAGTGAATCACTTCGGGAAATGATGCTAAACCTGCATAGACAAATTCAGGAGCGGTGAGTTGTGCCGCCATTAATTTACCTAGGGGGAATAAAGCCTGCTCTAGTCCTTGTAAAAAGAACGTCAGTCCAACAACAACATAAAAGAAACCAAATAAGACTTTTTTGAGGTTGGGAATCGCTTTACGAATAACAAAAATCTGAAAGCCAAATATAACTATAGCAATGGGCACAACATCTTTTAATGTTTGTACAAATACTTGGAATAGAGAGCTTAATAATTCCATTATGAAATAACCATCCCGTAGGCCATCACAAAAATCATCGGTGTTAGCGAAGCAAAGGCGATTAAACCAAAGCCATCTACCATTGGATTTCGCCCTTTAATACTAGATGCCAAGCCTACGCCTAATGCTGTCACCAGAGGTACTGTAATTGTTGATGTTGTCACGCCGCCAGAATCATAGGCAATACCAATGATCTCAGGTGGGGCGAAGAATGTCATAATTACCACGCTCATATAACCTGCAATAATTAGATAATGGATCGGCCAGCCTTTCAATATTCGCAACACACCAATTAATATCGCAAAACCAACGGATACGGCAACGGTATAACGTAAACCCGAGGCATAACTCTTCATTGCCTGATCTGTATGTTCAATCATGCCACCTGATGCCGCAACAATCGCCGCTTCTTTGGCTACAGCAATTAAGGCTGGTTCTGCAACAGTAGTACCAAAGCCAAGTGAAAATGCAAAGGTTAATAACCAAAAAACACTGCCTTTGCGGGCAAAGGCATAGGCCATGCTTTCACCAATTGGAAATAAACCCATTTCTAAACCGCGGATAAAAAAGGTCAAACCGAGCATTACTAAGAATACGCCCGTTAGGATCTCAGTCAGATTTGGGATCGGCTGCTGCAAAATAACAAGCTGAAAAAAGGCAATCACAGCAATAATCGGGGCTAGATCTCGTGCACTACTTAAAAAATAGCCTAAAAAGAGTGATAATTGTGCTTTCAAGAGTTACCCTACATCCTTTCGTTTTAAAAATAGCTTAATAACTATGTCAATAGACAATCCAATTCCTGCACAAAGCATTAAAGACCAAGTCAAATTAGCACTACAAGAGGATGTAGGTCAACAGGATTTAACCGCGGATTTGATCCCTATCAACTCAATGGCTAACGCAACACTGATATCACGTGAATCTGCCATTTTATGTGGCACACAGTGGTTGGATGAAACCTTTGCCCAATTAGACCCAACGGTTAAGATTCACTGGTACTTTAACGATGGTGACAGAGTAGGGATTGATGATGTTATTTGTACATTACAAGGCTCGGCTCGCTTCCTACTCACTGGTGAACGCTCCGCAATCAATTTTATCCAAACACTATCAGCGACAGCAACACTAGCTCGTCATTATGCGGATCAGGTTAGTGGTATGAAAGTTCAAATTCTTGATACTCGTAAAACAATCCCTGGACTGCGTTTGGCACAAAAATATGCAGTCACCTGTGGCGGCTGTTTTAATCACCGTATCGGGCTTTATGACGGTATTTTAATCAAAGAAAATCATATCAATGCTGCCGGCTCAATTGCCAATGCAGTAGCGCAAGCACGTGATTTACATCCTGATATTGCCATTGAAGTGGAAGTCGAAACCTTTGAAGAGCTAGAGCAAGCCCTAAGCGCCAAAACGGATATTATCCTACTGGATAACTTTGATATTCCAGCATTAACAAAAGCTGTTGCCATCAACCAAGGTCAAGCCAAGCTAGAGGCCTCAGGCGGTATTAGCATTGATAAGTTGAGAGCCATTGCCGAAACAGGCGTTGATCGCATTTCTATCGGTGCGTTAACTAAAGACATTCAAGCCATTGATCTATCCATGCGCTTTATTTAGACGTAACAAAACCGTGATGCCATTGCTAACACCACGGTTTTGTTTTTACCCTACCTACTTTATTCTAAACCAATCTGCCAAAGCTCACGATTCGCTTCAACAATTTCACCTGTTGTCGCATCAACTTCAACCTTCATTTCGTGATTTAATTTGGTATCAATATCAAATTCATACGTTGCCGCACCATCAAATTCAATTTCATATTCAACTTCAGTGATAACACCCGGATAAATTGATAATGCTGTTTTACGTGCATCTTCTTCGCTTACTTTTGCTTTGGCTTTAAATAATGGATGCTTAACGCTATCTACTTCACGTTCAACTTCTGATACTAAACCACGATGCGCATTACACTCTACATCCCAGTCTGAACCATCTAATCCACGAATATCAAACTCATAAAAATGACCACCTTCTTCATTCTTGAATTCGACTTTTACAATATCACCAGGGCGCTCTTCTAATGCCGCTGCCATACATTTTTCAAATTGATGCGGGTTGTGTCCATCTGCCATTGCAAATGTAGCCGTTGTCATTAAAAGTGCAGAGGCAATTACTGTTTTAATCATTGTTATTTTCCCTATATTTATTCAAAAAAAAGGGTGAGCTACATAATGTAACTCACCCTAATTAAACTACTGCTTTTTTTACATTGACACTTTAATACCAATCCAGCCGGCACGTGGTGCGCCATAGCCTAAGAAAAGATTGTTTTCAATGTCTAAGCCTGGTGCTTCATCAGCTTCACCATAAAGGCCAAATGATTCATATTCACTATCGAATAAGTTATCTACTTTCGCAAAGAATTGAACATTCTTATTCAAGACATAACGACTATGAAGATTAACCACATTATAGCTATCTAATTGGCTATCTAAGTTAGCCTCATCGCCTCGGATATATTGACCTGAGTGATGTGATGCATCAAAACCTACTGTAAATGATGGCGTAAAGGCATAATCAACACCAATTTTGATATTGTGCTTAGGAATGCCTGGAATGCTATTTCCTTTTTCAACATCAAATTCACCTTCATTAACAGCATCTGCTGATGGATGATTTTCATTCACCGTTTCAAACTCTGATTCAAATGTTGCATCAACGTAAGAGTAGTTAGCAAACCAGGTAAACTTTTCTTGTTTGCCCGCTAAACTGAACTCCATACCATGACGTTCTGTTTTGTCGACATTTTCAAAGTTACCTAAGTTAATACGACCATCATCTGCTTCTGCTGGAAGAAATAGAA
>DAOUSV010000150.1 GCA_030627065.1 Piscirickettsiaceae bacterium
CGAACAGGCACATATACATCTCCCCATTTATTACGTTATAACGAACGTATTTGTATTGATGGAGTTCCATGCTCTGATCAGCTTATTTGTGATAGTTTTGAGCGAATTGATCAGGCTCGAGCAGATACGTCACTCACCTACTTTGAGTTTGCAACATTAGCCGCAGTTGATATATTTTGTGAAAATACGATAGATATTGCTATTTTAGAAGTAGGTATGGGCGGGCGATTGGATGCCGTTAATTTATTTGATGCTGATATTGCATTAATTACTCCTATAAGTATTGATCATACCGCGTGGTTAGGTACTAACCGAGAAGAAATCGCTTATGAGAAAGCTGGGATAATACGTGCAGGAAAGCCTGTAGTATGCTCTGAGGCCATGCCTCCTAAAAGCCTTTTAAGACATGCTCAATCATTAGAATCACCGGTTTATATGGCGGAAGAAGCCTTCCATATACGTAAAGATAATGAGTACTGGAGCTGGTCTAGTAAATCTGTCGACTGGAAGCACCTTCCTTATCCCGCACTTGTCGGCTCTTATCAATTACAAAATGCTGCCGCTGTATTACAGCTTATTGCTTTATTAATAGAACATGGCTATAAAATACCTCAAGAGAGCATTGAACTAGGATTGAAATCAGTGACGCTTGCAGGAAGATTTCAACAGATAAAAGGTGATGTTGAACTTATCTTTGATGTGACTCATAATCAGCAAGGAGCTGAAAATTTAGCAAACTTATTGCTAGAAAACACCTGTAAAGGTAAGACTATTGCTGTACTAGGAATGTTGAAAGACAAAGATGTTGAGAGTGTTGTTGCAGCGTTAGAGGATAGTATCGATATTTGGTATGTAGCAGGGTTAGACTCTAATCGAGGAATGACGACAGAGGAACTGGTACTGCAGCTATCTTCTTTTTTAGAGGTCGATAAAATAAAGAAATGCGATACGATACGACAAGCTTATAAGCAGGCAAGAAATTATTCGGCGATAGGTGATAGGGTATTGATTTTTGGATCATTTTTGACCGTTCAGTCAATTATTACGTTAAATAGTTTAGATAAATAATAGGGTCGAATAGAATGGATTTACCTCATATATTAGTTGTCGACGATGAACCCATTAATTTAGCAATAATCAGTGAGTATCTAAAATCTCTTGATGTTAGAGTAAGCCTTGCCAATGATGGTGGTGAAGCATGGGAGTTGTTGGATACTAATCCAGATGATTTTGATGTGGTTTTACTGGATCGGATGATGCCAGTAATGACTGGAATGGAGGTGCTAGAAAAAGTATCAAACCATCCTACGTTAAAAAAATGCCCTGTTATCATGCAAACAGCAATGGCTGAAGAGAGTGAAGTACTTGAGGGAATTAATGCTGGAGCATATTATTATTTAACCAAGCCTTTTGAAAAAGAAAAGCTGATATCGATAGTGAATGCTGCACTTCGTGATCGAGAAAGCAGCCGTGCGTTACAGGTTGACTTAGATGCTTCAGCGCGAGCTACAACTAACACTCATCATGCTGAGTTTAGTTTTAGAACATTGCAGGAGGCTCGTGATTTAGCCGCATTGGTAACGCAAATGTGCCAAAACTCAAAAGTAAATATAATGGCCTTATCTGAGTTGTTTATTAATGCCGTTGAGCATGGCAACCTAGAAATCACTTATGATGAAAAAACACTGTTAAATAATGACGGGCGCTGGGAACAGGAAGTTGAAAATCGCTTGCAGCAAGAACAGTATAAAGATAGAGAAGTGATTGTTGTATTTACCTGTGATGAATCAGGTTGCCACATTACTATAAAGGATGAAGGTAGAGGCTTTATTTGGCAGCATTACTTAACCATATCACCAGAGAGAGTGACTGACAACCATGGTAGAGGGATTGCCTTAGCAGCTGATTCTGGCTTTGATAAAATTGAATACCGAGGTTGTGGCAATGAGGTTTATTTGTTTATGGCATCATAAATATTAAGCTTGATACAGAATGTTATTTGATAGAGGAATATAGCTAAAATGCCATATTCCTCTATTTTTTTAGCTATACATAGTGTCGATATCTGCCTGATGGTGGGCAATAACTTTAGGACGCTTTATTTTCATTGTCGGTGTCATTAAGTCATTTTCTACTGTCCATGGCTCTAGAGTCAGTGTTACACGGCGTATTTTTGCATAGGCAGGGAAGTCATGTAATAACTCTCTAAGACGACGAATAATATCCGAATTTAATGCTTTGCTATTTAAACTGTCATGATCGAAACCATCAAGGCTATGCTCTTTGGCAAGCGTAAACCAATTGTCAGAGTTGAGTACTAATAATGCCGTTAAATAGGACTCACCTTCACCAAGTACTAGTGCTTGCTCAAAGATATCATCCATTAAAATAGCTGATTCCATATCTCCAGGTGGTACTTTTTCACCATTACTAAGGACTAAAATATCTTTAATACGGCCGGTAATGAAGATATGTCCATCTTTACCAATACGTGCTTGGTCACCAGTATGCAACCAACCTTGGGCATCAATTGTTTGTGCAGTCGCTTTGTGGTTATTCCAATAGCCGAGCATGTTTCCAGGGCCCCGAACTAATAGTTCATCATTATTTCCAATCATAACAGCAACACCAGGAATAGCTTTACCCACGCTTGCTGGAATATTAGTATCTGGTGCATTTACGCTGATAACAGGGCTGGTTTCTGTTAAACCATAACCTTGTAATAGACATAGATCAAGGCCGATAAATAGCTGGGCTACTTTTTCTGGTAATGCCGCGCCACCACTCAGAATAAGGCGCATATTGCCGCCAAACTTCTCTTTCACTTTAGACGCAACTAATTTATCGAACAGTGGCCAGAGTAAGAAACTTGGTCGCCACCAACCTTGACCTTGCTTATGCTGGAATCGTGCCCAACCTAATGCGGCTGTTAACTGGAATAAACGTCGAGCAATAAATGACTTGCCAGCTAATTGACTGTGTATACGGCTATATATTCGTTCAAAAATACGCGGTACAGCAATCATAATGCTAGGTTTAATATTAACCATATCATCAGCAAGCTGGGGAATACCTCGCGCATAGGCAACTACTGCCCCAGTCATTACTGGCAAATAGTAACCTGCAGTTCGCTCTAAAGTGTGTGATAAAGGTAAAAATGATAGAAATATATCGCTGGGCCCCACATCAAAATATTGTAATGACCCAGCGGCAACAGAGAGCATATTATGATGACTGAGCATCACACCTTTAGGACGTCCGGTTGTACCAGATGTGTAAATAATAGAGGCAAGTTGATGAGGATCAGCATCCCAGTCTTGTATTACACCCCAATTTTCTGGAAGCCAACTATCAGCGTATACAGCAGGCGCTAATAATTCATCACTATCAGAATTACTAATAACGACTCTTTTCAGAGCATGTTCATCAGTAATTGATGGTACTAGGCGCTTCCATTGAGATGCTGTTTGTAGAAATAGTAACTTAACATCAGCATCTTGCAGAATATAAGCGACATTATCAGGCCTGTCATCAGGGTAAAGAGGAACCGTGACTAAGCCAAGGCCCATTGCTGCCTGATCAAAGAAAACCCATTCTTTACAGTTCTTTAGATTTATCGCTACGCGATCGCCAGGTTCTAAATCTTCTTTTAATAACGCCTCTTGCCAGCGAGCAACTTGAGTAGAGACTTCTTCCCAAGTAACGTCATACCATGATTTAGTATCATTGGAGTAGCTACGATAAGCAGGAAGATGGGGACTACGTTTAAGACGCTCACAAAACAGGCCGTATAATGTACCGGCCTGTTCTAGAGGAATAACATCGGTAAGGACAGCTGCCATTTTTTAGATCCTTCTATTTTGTTATAGGAACAACCAACGCATTTGAACACTTAGAATATCAACGCTCGCATCATAGTCCCCCGTTAATGCATAGCCATTATCATCGATTTCATTGATTTTAGGATCGCTAAGGAATATGTGCGTATAGCCAGCATCAACAGTAATGCTGTCAGAGTATTTATAGCTTGCACCTACTGCAAGCCATTTACGATCTTCACCTGGGATACGTGCTGTACGGTATTGATCTGAGGTAGGCGTTTCATCATAAGCAATACCGCTTCGGAAAGTCCATTTGTCATTATGTGCATAGGTAAGACCTAA